>WOZN01000007.1 GCA_011620245.1 Acidovorax sp. | reverse complement strand
GCATCCTGATGGAAGTCGCGATGACCGGCGACCCGCTGACCGCGCAGCGCGCCTATGAACTCGGCTACATCAATCGCCTGATGCCCAAGGGGCAGGCATTGCAAGGGGCCAAAGAACTGGCGGCCCGGCTCATGGCCAATGCGCCGCTGACGGTGCGCGCGGCCAAGGAAATGGTGCGCCTGTCCACCGAGATGGGCCGCACCGCCGCGCTGCGCGCCTCCAACCGCGCGTTCGATGCCGTCTACCTCAGTGAAGACGCCCTGGAAGGCCCGCAGGCGTTCCGGGAAAAGCGCAAACCGGTCTGGAAGGGGCGCTGAAATGGGCGTGACCACGACCAGAAAACCCGCACCGTCGGCCGCTGTCCAACCCGCTGGCCTCACGCGGGAATTGGCCGCGCGCAGCGCTGCCCTGTGCTACACCGATCTGCCGCAGGACGTGCGCCTGCGGGTGCGGCAATGCCTGCTCGACTGGATCGGGGTGACGCTGGCTGGCGCGTGCGAGCCACTGGTGCACATGCTGGCCGAGGAAGCCCGTGAGCAGGGCGGCCATGCCCAGGCCACCGTCGTCGGGCACGCCATGACGACCTCCAGCCGGCAGGCGGCCTTGATCAATGGCGCGGCCGCGCACGCACTCGACTACGACGACGTCAACATGGCCTGCACCGGCCATCCCTCGGTGGTCCTGGTCCCGGCCTTGCTGGCCCTGGCCGAATCGCGCGGCGCCAGCGGACGCGACTTCATGACGGCCTTCGCCGCCGGCTACGAAACCATGTGCCAACTGGGGTTGGCGTGCGGCGACGCACAGTATGCCAAGGGCTTTCACACCACGGCCACGCTGGGCACGCTCGGTGCGGCCGCCGCCTGCGCACGCTTGCTGCAGCTCGATGTCGACGACACCGCGACCGCACTGGGCATCGCCAGCACCATGGCGGCCGGGCTGAAATCGATGTTCGGCACCATGTGCAAGCCCTTGCATGCCGGGCGCGCCAGTGCCGACGGCCTGCAGGCGGCCCAGTTGGCTGCGCGTGGCTTCACCAGCCGTGCCGATGCGATTGAATGTCCGCAAGGCTTTTTTGCCACCCACGGCGGCACGGCGGCGCTGGAGACCGCCCTGGCCACGCCGGAGGGCGGCTGGCACCTGCGCCACAACCTGTTCAAGTTCCACGCCGCCTGTTATGGCACCCATGCCGCCATCGAGGCCGCGCGCCAATTGCGCCTGCAACACGCGCTGCGGCCTGATGACGTGCGCCACGTGACGGTGCGTGCCGGTGCCACCAGCGAGGGCGTGTGCAACATCGCGGAGCCGCGCACCGGGCTGGAGGCCAAGTTCAGCCTGCGCCACACGGTGGCGATGGCGCTGGCCGGAGTCGACACCGCCGGACTGGACGCGTTCAGTGACGAAGCCGTGTACGCGCCCGAGGTGGTGGCGCTGCGTGATCGGGTGCAGGTCTTGCTCGCACCCCAATGCCCGGATCTCACCCTCAGCGAGGTGGTGATCGAGACCCACAGCGGCACCGTGCTGCGCCAGCGCCACGACAGTGGGCGCCCGGCCAGCGACCTGCTGGAGCAGCAGCAGCGCCTGGAGGAAAAGTTTCGCCGGCTGGTCAAGTCCGTGCTCACACCTGACAAGAGCGACGAGTTGATCGACCTGGTGGCACGGCTCGACCACCTGAGCGACCTCTCGCCGCTGGCCGGCATGCTGGCTCGCCAGGCTTGCGGTGCCCTGCACTGACGGCATCAACCAAGGTCGCCGCCGGCCACCGGCAAGGTCACGCCGGTGATATAGCTGGCCTCGTCCGAAGCCAGAAACAAAATGGCCGCTGCCTGTTCGTCGGGCGTGCCGTAGCGCTTCATGAAGGAGGCATCGAGGGTTTGGTCGATGATGGCCTGGTACCAGCTGCGTTCCTGCTCCGACATGGATTCGGCATTGCGGGGAATGCGCCGGGGCCCGACATCGGTGCCACCCGGAGCAACGGCATTGACACGGATGCCCTGCTGCGAATATTCGAACGCCAGACAGACCGTGAGTGCATTGACCCCGCCCTTGGCCGCCGAGTAGGGCACCCGGTGGATGCCGCGCGTGGCCGTCGAAGAAACATTCACGATGCTGCCGCCGCCTTGCGCCAGCATGTGGGGCAGCACCGCGTGACAGCACCACAGCGTGGGAAACAACGAACGATTGATCTCGGCGCTGATCTGCTCCTCGCTGTAATGTTCAAAAGGCTTGACCCAGATCGTGCCGCCGACATTGTTCACCAGGACGTCAATGCGTCCGTTGAGCGACTGCGCCTCGGTTATCGCCTGTTTGCAGGCTTCGTATTTTTCAACATCGCCCAGCAAGGCCGTCGCCCGGTGACCGGCGGCCAGCAATTCGTCGCGCACCTCCAGCACGATCTTCGACCGATCGACCAGCACGACATGGGCGCCCTCCCCGGCCATGGCCAGTGCCACGGCACGGCCAATGCCCTGCGCCGCGCCGGTAATGACGGCGGTCTTGCCGGTAAAGCGCAAGCGGCTTGGCTGGGGAGCAGCCCTGGTTGTGGTCTTTGTCACGGTCTTTTTTTCTGTCTTTTGGGTTGTGGCCATGGCCCCTCCATGAATCGTGTCAAACGCTGTAGATGTCAAGCACCGTATCGATCAGGTCGTTGAGCACGAGTATTTTCTTCTTGCCAATGCGCCAGTCGCCGCCCACGTCCTTGCCCTGCGGCAGCAGCAGGTATTCGTAGTGCCCGTAAAAGCTCTGCGAGACGCTGTTGCGGAAAAGATATGTGACCCAGTTCGCCTTGACGATGCAGCGGCCCTCTGCGTCCAGGGTGGCGCGCACGTTAGACACCATGTGGCAGGTGCGCGGCAGCGGCGTCGAGGCGGCCGAGCGGCCAGTGCGCAGCCGGAACACGCGGTCTTCCAGGCCGGTGCGGTCGCCGTAGTACATCAGCGAGACTTCGTTCTGCGGGTCGCGGGTGTACTCGTCTTCCGAATCCCAGGACGGTATCCAGTACTCCGCCTGGGGGTCGAACAGGGCCAGCCATTCGTCCCAGCGGCGCTCATCGACATATTCGGCCTCGCGGTACAGCAAGGCGGCCACAGAATTCAGCAATGCGCTATCACTCATCATTTTTCTCCCGTGCTTGGTGTCTTCATCAGCTCGGCCCAGCGCTGGTGCTGGGCAATAAAAATACCTTCGTCGGCGGCTTTCACGCCACTGGTGATCGGCGCAATGCCGAGGCCGGCAGCAAGTTCGTCGGGGCCGGCAATCTCGTGCGCCGCACCGCGTGACATGTCGCTCCATCGCATGACGCTGTAATTGCTGCAGCCCTTCTGCGATTCATTGAATTCCGTCAGGTCATCGGACGTGGCCATGCCGGAGGCGTTGAAGAAGTCCTCGTACTGGCGAATGCGCTTGGCGCGCTCGACCGGCGCTTCACCCACCGGCGCAAAGCAGTAAATCGTGACCTCGGTCTTGTCGACCGAGATCGGGCGGAACATGCGGATCTGTGTGCCCATCTGGTCCATCAGGAACATGTTGGGGTAGATCAACAGGTTGCGCGCCCGGTTGACGGCCCAGTCAGCCTTGACTTGGCCTATGCGCTGGGTCAGCTCTTCGCGCTGGGCATAAACCGGCCGGTCCTGCGGATTGGTCATCTGGGTCCAGATCACCGTATGGCCATTGCCGAGATCGTAGTAGCCCGTGGCGTTGAGGTTGTAATCGCCCACCGCCAGAACTTTGAGCGGTTTGCCCGCCGCATTGATCTTGGCACGGTTCTGGATCATCTGCACGTAATTGGCATGCACCGAATCCACGTGGTAGGCATCCACGCCGTTCTCCGCCTGCAGCTTCCAGTTGCCGTTGAAGGTATAGACCGAGCGGCCTTTGAGCACCTCGATGCCCTGGGGCGACTGATCGACCACGAGGTCGATGAAGGTCTTGCTCTCGGCCAGATAGTCTTCCAGCGGCTCGGCCTGCGGGTTCAGCGTGGCGAACAGAAAACCGCGGTAATTTTCCAGCCGCACCTTGGTCAAACCGCGCTTGCTCTTGTCAAAACCCTCGGGGTAGCCGGCCCCCTTCTCGTTCATCGCCGCCAGCAGATTACCCTGGGCATCGAAGGCCCAGCCATGGAACGAGCAGACGAAGTTGCTGGCGCTGCCTTTGGAGGTGCGGCACAGCGTGGCGCCGCGGTGGGAACAGATATTGACGAAGGCATTGAACTTGCCGCTCTTGTCGCGGTTGACGACAATCGGCGCCCGACCGATCCAAGTGGTGAGGTAGTCCTTGGGTTTGGGCAACTGGCTCTCGTGCGCGACGTAGACCCAGACTTTTTCCCATATCCGGCTCTGTTCAAGCTCGAACAGTTCCGGGTCAGCAAAAATTCGACGGTCAACGGCGCGCAGTCCGTCTTCGTGGTGGATGAACTCTTCCAACAAAGGGTTCGTGGCAATACTCATGAGATTTTCTCCTTCAGGTTGATGACCGGTGGTGGCATGGCCTCCACCTCCATAAAACAATCAAGCCGGGGTGTCGGCACAACTGCCGGCATCGAGCGCCGCGAACACCTGGTCGTCTTCGACCTTGACCGGATACACCGTCAAGGCCTTGGTGCACGGAAAAGCGGTTACGGCACCGGTGCGGATATCAAAGCAGCCACCGTGAAACGGGCATTCGATATCGCCATCGATGATTTCACCCTCCGACAACGACGCTTCGCCGTGGGTGCAGGTGTCATTGATCACGAAAAAATCATTGTCCAGGCGCACCAGGGCCAGGGGAGGACGCCCCTCAAGATTGACCTGCAGAGCGCAACCGGGCTCCACGTCTGTGGTGCGCGCGATGAAGGTCATTGGCTTGGTAATAGTCGCAATACTCACAAAAGACTCCTGATTTCCAGATAAAGTTGTTTCAAGGTGCATGTCATGCGCATGCCAGGCTGGCAAAGCCACGCCCGGCAGCCAGCGAGGCGGCGGTGAGAATGGCGTTGAGCACCATCGACGGGTCCGCCACGCCACGCCCCACAATGTCATAGGCGGTCCCATGCGCCACCGTGACGTGCA
>WOZN01000272.1 GCA_011620245.1 Acidovorax sp. | reverse complement strand
CGAAAAACACCATAAACCCACGCCATGCAAGAAACCCAATCCACCTGCCCCTACTGCGGCGTAGGCTGCGGCGTGATCATCGAAAGCTACGGCCCTCAGATCACTGGCGTGCGCGGCGACCCCACCCACCCCGCCAACTTCGGCCGCCTGTGCACCAAGGGCTCCACCCTGCACCTCACCGCCGCCAGCCCCATCACGCTGCAGACCCGCTTGCTGCACCCCTTGCACCGCGCGCAGCGCAACGCAGCAGCATTACCACTGCCGTGGGACGCAGCGCTGGCAATGGCTGCAGACAAATTCGCCGACACCATTGCGCAACACGGCCCCGACGCCGTCGGCTTCTATGTCAGCGGCCAGTTGCTCACCGAGGACTACTACGTCTTCAACAAGCTCGCCCGGGGCCTGATCGGCACCAACAACATCGACACCAACTCACGCCTGTGCATGAGCAGCGCCGTGGCGGGCTACAAAACCACGCTGGGCGCCGACGCGCCCCCCGCCTGCTACGACGACGTGAACCACGCGCAATGCCTGTTCATCGCAGGCAGCAACACGGCCTGGGCGCATCCCATTTTGTTTCGCCGCATCGAGGACGCGCGCGCCGCCAACCCGGGCATGAAGGTCATCGTGGCCGACCCGCGCCGCACCGACACCGCTGGCATGGCCGACCTGTTTTTGCCCATCCAGCCCGGCAGCGACGTGATGCTGTTCAACGGCATGCTGCACCTGATGCTGTGGGAGGGCTGGACCGACGCCGCCTACATCGCCGCACACACCACGGGCTTCGATGAACTCAAGGCCCTGGTGCGCGAAGCAACGCCCGAGCGCGTGGCCCAGGTGTGTGGCATCTCGGTGGCCGACCTGACCACGGCCGCAAAATGGTTCGCTGGCCTTGATGGCCGGGGGTTTGCCACGGAAGTCAGCGGCGACCCGCAGCGTCGCAAACCCACCTTGAGCCTGTACTGCCAGGGCCTCAACCAGAGCAGCAGCGGCACCGCCAAGAACGCCGCGCTCATCAACCTGCACCTGGCCACGGGCCAGATCGGCAAGCCCGGCGCGGGGCCGTTGAGCCTGACCGGCCAGCCCAATGCCATGGGCGGGCGCGAGGTGGGCGGCATGGCCAATCAGCTCAGCGCCCACCGCGATCTGGCCAACCCGCAGCATCGCGCCGAAATGGCCGCGCTGTGGGGCGTGGCCGATGTGCCAGGCAAGCCCGGCAAGACGGCGGTGGAGATGTTCCAGGCCGCCGCCGATGGCGAAATCAAGGCGCTGTGGATTGCCTGCACCAACCCCGCGCAAAGCATGCCCGACCAGGCCACCGTGCGCCGCGCGCTGCAGCGCGCCGAGTTCGTGGTGGTGCAGGAGGCCTTTGCCACAGCGGAAACCTGTGCGTATGCCGACCTGCTGCTGCCCGCCACCACCTGGGGCGAAAAGACCGGCACCGTGACGAACAGCGAGCGCCGCATCTCGCGCGTGCGCATTGCCGTGCCCGCGCCCGGCGAGGCGCGCCATGACTGGGCCATTGCGGTGCAGTTTGCACACCAGCTGGAGGCACGGCTGCGCCCCGGCCAGCCCACGCTGTTTCCCTATGCCACCGGCAACGCCGACCAGGGCGCCGAGGCCGTCTGGAACGAACACCGCGAAAGCACGCGCGGGCGCGACCTGGACATCACCGGCCTGTCGTGGGCAATGCTCGAATCGGCGGGCCCGCAACAATGGCCGTGCCCTGCGGATGCTGCCATCAACGGCCCTGTGGACGGCAATGCCACCGCGTTGCCGGACGGACGGCGCGACCTCGGCAAAGCGCGTCTGTACGAAGACGGCATATTTCCCACCGCCGACGGCCGCGCCCGTTTTGCCGCGTCGGCCTGGCAGCCCCTGGCCGAGCAGCGCGATTCGCGCTACCCCTTCAGCCTGACCACCGGCCGCCTGCGCGACCAGTGGCATGGCATGACCCGCACCGGCACTCTGGGCCGCCTGTTCGGCCATGTGGCCGAGCCCAGCGTGCAGCTGCACCCGCAGGACATGGAACGGCGCGGCCTGAAGAACGGCGACCTGGTGCAGGTGACCAGCAGGCGCGGCTCCATCGTGGTGCCCGTGCAGGCCGATGCCACGCTGGGCCTGTCGCAGGCCTTCATGGCCATGCACTGGGGCAGCGCGTTCTTGAGCGGCTGCGCGCCCACCGGCGAGCGGCTGGCGGGTGTGAATGCGCTCACCACCTCGGCCTATTGCCCCACATCCAAGCAGCCCGAACTCAAGCACGCAGCCGTGAACATCCTCAAGGCCGAGCTGCCCTGGACGCTGCTGGCCATGGCCTGGCTGCCCGCCAGCAGCGCCCAGGCCACGCGCGAGGCGCTGTCTGCGCTGATGGCGCAGTTTCCCTTTTTCCCGTTCACGAGCTGCGTGCCCTTCAGCAACAACATGCCCTTGAACGAACCCGGGCGCGAGCGCGTGGGTGTGCTGCTGCGCGCCGCCGCCCACGAGGCACCGCCCGATGCCATGGTGGAGCGCATCGAGATGCTGATGGGCCTGGCCACCGCCGACACGCTGCGCTATGCCGACAGGAAACGCGGCCAGCGCCGCGCCGCACGGCTGGCACGCCAGGGCGAGGCCACCACGCTCGAAGGCTTCGTGCTGGCGGGCGACACCAGCGCCGAGGGCTGGCTCAAGACCCTGCTGCAGGAAGAGCTGCCCGCCCAGACCTACGGCCGCCTGCTGCTGGTGCCCGGCGCCAAGGCGCCCGTGGCCGTGCAGTCGCGCGGCAAACCGGTGTGCACCTGCTTCAACGTGACCGACACCGCCATCATCGCCGGGCTGGCGCAATGCCACGGCACCGGCGATGACCGCCTGGCGCAACTGCAAGGCCAACTGCGCTGCGGCACCAGCTGCGGCTCGTGCCTGCCCGAGCTCAAGCGCATGGTGCGCGCCACCGGCCCGCTGGCATCCCCGGCAGCGGTGCAGATCACCATATAACCAGAAGTTGTCTGGATTGCATGAAAATAGCGGTCCACCTTACAAACCCACCGAGCCATATCCCCCAATGGGCATCAGCCAGTACATCAAGGAAATCGGCCGCGGCCCGCGCGGCTCCAGGCCGCTCACCCGCGAGCAGGCGGCCGACCTGTTCGGCCAGGTGCTCGACGGCACCGTGACCGACCTGGAGATCGGCGCCTTCTGCCTGGCCATGCGCATCAAGGGCGAGACGGCCGAGGAAATGTGCGGCTTTCTGGACGCCACGCACCAGCGCCTGGCGCTGCTGCCCGCCAGCGACCGGCCGCTCATCGTGCTGCCCAGCTACAACGGCGCGCGCAAGCTGCCCGTGCTCACGCCCCTGCTGGCGCTGCTGCTGGCGCGCGAAGGGCTGCCCGTGCTGCTGCATGGCATGCGCACCGAGGCGCGCCGGGTTCTGGCATCGGATGTGCTTGTAGCGCTGGATGTGCCTGCGCTGACAGCTCCTGAAAAAATAGCAGATGGCCAGGTGCGCCATATCCACACACAGCACCTGCATGCGGGTCTGGCGCGCCTGCTGGCCGTGCGCGAGGTGGTGGGGCTGCGCAACCCGGGGCACAGTGCCGTCAAGCTCATGAACCCCTGCGCCGGCCCCGCCGTGGTGGTGACCAGCTACACCCACCCCGAATACTTCGAGATGCTGCAGGCCACCTTTCACATGCTGGGCATGACCGCATTGCTGTCGCGCGGACTCGAAGGCGAGGTGGCCGCCGACCCACGCCGCACGCCACGCTACGACGGCTTTGTGCAAGGCGTGCACAGCGTGCTGCAAGAGCAGCAACCCGGCACCGTGGCCGACCTGCCCGGCCTGCCCGCCGAAATCGACGTGGCCACCACCGCGGCCTACACGCGCCGCGTGCTGGCAGGCGAATTGCCGGTACCTCCCGCCATGGAACGGCAGGTGGAACATATCTTGCGTCTGGCTGACCAAACCGCTTCAGAGAAATCCCCATGAGCCGCCTCACACCCCACAACTCCCAGCACCAATCCAGGCCGCATCTGGGCGGCAGTTGCACGCTGGTGGGCGCAGGCCCTGGCGACCCCGAGCTGCTCACCATCAAGGCCCTCAAGGCCATCCAGGCGGCCACCGTGCTGCTGGTGGACGACCTGGTGAGCGACGCCATCGTGGCCCACGCCGCGCCCACGGCGCGCATCGTTTACGTGGGCAAGCGCGGCGGCTGCAAGAGCACGCCCCAGGCCTTCATCGAAAAGCTGATGCTCATGGCAGTGAACGAGGGCGAAAACGTGGTGCGCCTCAAAGGGGGCGACCCATTCATCTTTGGCCGCGGCGGGGAGGAAGTCGAACACCTGCGCGCAGCGGGCGTGCCGGTCACGGTGGTCAACGGCATCACGGCGGGACTGGCGGGCCTGACCTCGCTGGGCGCACCGCTCACGCACCGCGAGCATGCCCACGGCGTGGTCTTCATCACCGGCCACGCCAAGCCCGGCGATGCCGGCACCGACTGGCGCCAGCTGGCCGCCACCGCGCGCGATGCCCGGCTCACGCTGGTGATCTACATGGGCGTGAGCGGCGCAGCGCATATCGAGCAAGAGCTGCTCACGGGCCTGCCGGCCGACACCCCCGTGGCCATCATCGAGCACGCCAGCCTGCCCCAGCAGCGCCACGCCATCACCACGCTGGGCCGGCTGCATGCCACCATCGCGCGTGATCGGCTGGCCAGCCCCTCGGTGATTGTGGTGGGCGATGTGGTGCGGGGCGTGGCCATGGTTTCCCAGCCCAGCCACGACCAGGCCAGCGCCACCCGCCGCGCCGGCTGAAAACCCTCAGAACATGTTTACGTTCTCAACCAAAGGGTGCGGGCATTGGCGCTGAACGGGCCTGCTCCAAGCGTGCGGCCAGTTTCTTGCGCATGACGGCCGCATCCAGCGGCGCCGCTCGTGCGGTGCGGACAGAAACAGCCGGGGCAGATGCACGGGCTTGCGCGCCTCGTCCACGGTCACGGTCACTGGTGAAGAAGCAGCATGTTCACATGCCGCACCACCTGCTGGCCATGTCGGGAGTCATCTGCACGGTCATG
>WOZN01000418.1 GCA_011620245.1 Acidovorax sp. | reverse complement strand
TCAGAGAACTTCAATGGCGATGGCGTGAACGCCCTGGTCAATAAATTCTTGCAGCGCATCATACACAAGGCGATGCTGCGCAACGCGGCTGTGCCCGGCAAACAAAGGTGACGCAATGCGCACCCGGAAATGGGTTCCGAAATCCGTGCCATTGGCGCCCGCATGGCCCGCGTGGGCGGCACTTTCATCCACCACTTCCACATGGATGGGTTGGAGCTTTTCGGACAGGCGCTGCTGCATGGCCTGGGCCAGGGTATTGCTACCAAGAGTGGTCATGCCTGCGGCCCCTTGATGTCGTCGGAGTCTTTCATGTAGCGACTGAGGTAGAGCGCCTGCGCCAGCACAAACACAAACATCAGGCCCATGCCGCCGAACAGTTTGAAGGTGACCCAGGTGTCGGTGTCAAAGTTGTAGGCCACCCAGAGATTGAGCACGCCCATGGCGGCAAAGAAGCCCGTCCAGCTCCAGTTCATCGTGCGCCAGGCGGATTCGGGCAGCTCCATCTGGGCGCCCATCAGCGACTTGAGCAGGTTCTTGCGCAAGAACAGCTGTCCGCCCAGCAATGCGCCACCCATCAGCCAGTACAGCACCGTGGGCTTCCATTTGATGAAGGTGTCACTGTGCGACAGCAGGGTGGCACCGCCAAACAGCACGATCACCCCCAGGCTGAGCCATTGCATGGGCTCTGCCTTGCCGTGCTTGTGGTGCAGGTAGCCGATCTGTACCGCCGTGGCGCCGATGGCCACCGCCGTGGCGATGTAGATGCCCCAGATCTTGAACGCTGCAAAGAACAGGAAGATGGGGAAGAAGTCGATCAGGATTTTCATGTAGCCGGAGGTTGGGGGGGGGAGGTGACGGCAGGGCCGGCTCAAGGGGATTCTGGTTCGAAATCGAGCGAGGCCGAATTCATGCAGTAGCGCAGGCCTGTCGGGGCCGGGCCATCTTCAAACACATGGCCCAGATGCGCCCCACATTGTGCACACACGGTTTCGGTGCGCACCATGCCATGGCTGCGATCGACGATTTCCGCAATGGCGCCGGGCACTGCCTGCGAGAAGCTTGGCCAGCCGCAGCCGGCATCGAACTTGGTGGTGGCATCAAACAACTTGGCGCCGCAGCAGATGCAGTGGTAGCTGCCGTCGGCCCAGTGGGCTTCGTATTTGCCGGTGAAGGGGCGTTCGGTGGCGGCATGGCGCGTAACCTGCAAGGCCCCCGGTTCGGCGCCCTTTTTCTGGAGCGCCGCTTGCCATTCGGCGTCGGTTTTCTGGATGGGGAAGCTCATGATGAACAGCTGATCTCGATGGAAGAAGCCCAGTGGGGCGGGAAGTCGGCCCAGGCGTCGTGGCCGGGATGTTCGTCAAATGGTCTATCCAGCAGGCGCTGCAGGGTTTGGAGTTCGGAGAAATCGCCCTGCTTTGCGGCCCGTATGGCCTGCTCGCCCAGGTGGTTGCGCAGCACGAACTTGGGATTGCATTTAAGCATCAAATCTGCCGCCAGCGCTTTATCTGTATGCGTAAGCAGCTCTGAATAAGATAGCAAAAACTGCTCCCAGCCCGCACGGTCAGCAAACAGGTCGCGCACGGGTTCAAAGTTGCCTTGGGCCACTGCGTGCGACAGGCGCCGCCAGAAGATGGTGTAGTCCACGCCGTTTTTTGCCAGCAGCGACAAGATGGCGTCGATCAGTTCGGCGTCGTTGGCGCGCTCGGTGGTCAGGCCCAGCTTGGCGCGCATGCGGGCCATGAAATCGGTGGAGAAAACGCTCTTGTACGACGCGAGAGCCGCCTGGGCCATTTCTTCGTCACCGATCAGCGGCAGCAGCGCCCGGGCCAGGCAAAACAGGTTCCAGTAAGCCACATTGGGCTGGCGGTTGTAGGCATACCGGCCCTGGGTGTCGCTGTGGTTGCAGACATGGCCGGGCACGAAGGCATCCAGGAACTGGAAGGGGCCGTAGTCGATCGTCAGGCCCAGAATGCTCATGTTGTCGGTGTTCATCACCCCGTGGCAAAAGCCCACGGCCTGCCAGTGCGCCATCAGCGTGGCGGTGCGCTCGCTCACGGCCTGCAGCAAGGCAGCGTAGGCGTTGCTGCCTGGCCGCGGCGTGGTGCGGCAGGCCGGGTAATAGCGGTCGATCACATAGTCGGCCAGCGTGCGCAGCTCGTCGAGCATGTCGCGGGCCGCGAAATGCTCGAAATGGCCGAAACGGATGAAGCTCTGCGCCACCCGGGTCACCACGGCGGCGGTTTCCATCTCTTCGCGGCGCACGGGGGCCGGCGATCCGGTGACGCACAAGGCCCGCGAGGTGGGGACGCCCAGCGCGTGCATGGCTTCGCTGCACAGAAACTCGCGGATGCTCGAACGCAGCACGGCGCGCCCATCGCCCATGCGCGAGTAAGGCGTGCGGCCGCTGCCTTTGAGCTGCACCTCCAGCCCGCCCGTGGTTTCGCCCAGCAAGATGGCGCGCCCGTCGCCCAGCTGCCCGGCCCACACGCCAAACTGGTGACCGCTGTAGACACTGGCCAGGGGGCTGCTGCCGGGCAAACGGGCATTGCCCGACAAGATCTGCAGGGCTTCGTCCGAAGCCATCCAGCCGGCATCGAGTTCCAGCAAATCTGCCACGCTGGCGCTGGTGCCGACCCAGTGCGGCTGGGGCAGGGGGGTGGGCTGCAATGCGGTGAAGAATGCGGGGCCCAGGCTCGCGAAGCCACCCTGACCGGTCAGATCCAGAGGCGGGGTGGCAGCAGTGCTGGCGGCAAGCGGGTTCATCGCTGCATTGTCTCGCAGCCGCTATGCCCTGGCGCCCGCAGGGCCTTGCCTGCGCTGGCGCTTTGGCGCTGTGTGGCTCCGCCCTTTCGTTGGCATGATCCGAGATTGTTCGATTGTTCATTAGCCCGCATATTTCACGCTACCCCACTGCATCGAACACTGCACTTGAGGCTTCAGTGCGCGTGTTCTTTTTATACTTTTGAAGGAATTGTTACCCATGTCCCGATTCACCCTGCGTCAGAAATTTCTATTCGGAATGGTGGCCGTGCTCGTGGTGTCGCTGCTCGTGTTGCTGGGCGGACGCTACCTGTCCAAGGCCGCGCGGTTCCACCACCTTGAGCGCGATCATCTGGCGGCCGTCATGCAGATGAAACTCGTGATGCAGCGGGCAGCCTCTGGCAACACGGTCCCGGCGGTCGGCAAGGACGAATTGCTCGAGCCGATCAAGCGTGGGCAGTGGCTTGCATCGCAGGTCGATGTCGAGTTGTTCAAGGTCGAGCAGGGGCTGTTCCGCTTGTTCGGCTTCAGCGACATCTTGGACTTGCCGAGCAAGGACATTCGCGATCTGGAGCGCATGCGCAAAATCATCGAGGCCGAACCTGGCAGGGCCTTGAGCCCGGCATTGGTCGAACGACTGCGGCCCGACATGGCGGTCATTGATGATGCCTCTGAGCGTTTCGCTTCGTTGGTTGCCGAGGCGGTAGCCTTCATCCAAATGCTTGCTTTCAGTATCAATCTGCTGGGAGGTCTGGTGCTGCTGGCCTCGTTCTGGGCCATCCGCAAGGCGGTCCTGGGGCCGCTGGAGGAGGCGCTGGATCTGGCCAGGCGCATTGCCCAGGGTGACCTCACGGGGCAGATCGTGGCGCGTTCGAACGACGAAATCGGGCGCTTGATGGCCGCCCTTGCAGACATGCAGGGCAGTTTGTCCACGATGGTTGCCCATATACGCCAGAACTCCGAGAGTCTGGAAATTGCCAGTTCCGAGATCGCCCAAGGCAACCACGACCTCAGTGCGCGCACCGAAAGCCAGGCCAGTGCCCTTGAAGAAACCGCCGCATCCATGGAGGAACTGGGGGCTGCCGTCAAACAAAATGCTGACAGCGCGCGGCAAGCCAACCGACTGGCGATGAGCGCTTCGTCGGTAGCCATCAAAGGCGGCGAAGTGGTGGCGCAAGTGGTGGACACCATGAAAGGCATCAACGACGCCTCCCGGAGAATCTCCGACATCATCGGCGTGATCGACGGCATTGCCTTCCAGACCAACATCCTGGCGCTCAATGCTGCCGTGGAGGCCGCCCGGGCCGGTGAGCAGGGTCGTGGCTTTGCCGTGGTGGCCAGTGAAGTGCGCAGTCTGGCCGGTCGCTCGGCGGACGCAGCCAAGGAGATCAAGGTATTGATCAACGCCAGTGTCGAGCGCGTGGAGCAGGGCACGACCCTGGTCGACCAGGCGGGCACGACCATGACCGAGGTGGTGGGATCAATCCGGCGCGTCACTGACCTCATGGGTGAGATCAGCGCGGCCAGCATCGAACAAAGTGCCGGTGTCTCGCAAGTCAGTGAAGCCGTGACAAGCCTGGACCAGGTCACCCAGCAAAACGCGGCGCTCGTCGAAGAAATGGCGGCAGCTGCCAGCAGCCTTAAATCACAGGCGCAGGAACTGGTTCAGACGGTATCGGTCTTCAAGCTGACGTCCGCCGGGACAGCTTCGATCTTGACTTGGTCGGAATCAGTCCCCGCGAAGCCACGTAGCTGAGGTCCAGAACCCCATGCGCTGGTATCGCCGACTCTCCGTTATTGCCGTTATTGCCGTTATTGCCTGAGGTCGCCTGATCGGCGATGGTCAGCTCTCCCTTCTATGGAGAGCTCAATGACCCTAAAAGTCGCAGTTGAGCCAACCGAAAAACTGAAGAAACCCAATATCCATGCGGGTTTCCTAAGACTTTAAGTGACTGCGGAGCAATTCCAAATGGGTGACCTGAATCCGTGACCACCCCATAACGAATCCGCACCTCGTTGGATTTTCTGAATTTCGTTGCCCGGATTGCCTGCCTGCATGCGTCCAAGACCCTGCGCTGGCCGTTATGGCGGGCATGAACGTCGCCCCAGCGGCCACCAGGACACGCCACAAACGGTGTTCGGCACGCAGCGTGCAGGGCTGCGCCTGCAGCGATGGCTGCACGGGGTGGCTGGTGTTGCCGGAATGGTTCGCAGTCGCTGGTCAGGGCACCGCGCTGCGCCATGTCTCCCGCAATTGGTCGTAATGGCGCGCAAAGGCCGCGTAGCCCGGATCGTGCTCGCCCAGAC
>WOZN01000035.1 GCA_011620245.1 Acidovorax sp. | reverse complement strand
GGCCATGTGCGCATGTATGTGTGCGGCATGACCATTTACGACCTGTGCCACATCGGCCATGCCCGCATGATGATGGCGTTCGACGTGGTGCAGCGCTGGCTCAAAAGCAGCGGCTTGCGCGTGACCTATGTGCGCAACATCACCGACATTGATGACAAGATCATCAAACGGGCGCTGGAGCGCGGCATCACCATCCGCCAGCTCACCGACGAGATGATCGCCGCCATGCACGAGGACATCGGCGCCCTGGGCATCGAGCCGCCCACCATCGAGCCGCGCGCCACCGAATATGTGCCGCAGATGCTGTCGCTCATCAGTCAGCTCGAAGGCAAGGGCCTGGCCTACCGCGCCGCCAATGGCGACGTGAACTACTCGGTGCGCAAGTTTGCGGGCTACGGCAAGCTCTCGGGCAAGTCGCTGGACGAACTGCGCGCCGGCGAACGCGTGGCCGTGCAGGACGGCAAGGAAGACCCGCTCGACTTCGTGCTGTGGAAGTCCGCCAAGGAGGGCGAGCCGCCCGAAGCCAAATGGGACAGCCCCTTTGGCACGGGCCGCCCGGGCTGGCATATCGAATGCTCGGCCATGAGCTGCGCTACCTTGGGCGAGACGTTTGACATCCACGGCGGCGGGGCCGACCTGCAGTTCCCCCACCATGAAAACGAGATCGCCCAGAGCGAAGGCGCCACGGGCAAGCCGCTGGCGCGCTTTTGGATGCACAACGGCTTTGTGCGCGTGGACAACGAGAAGATGAGCAAGTCGCTCGGCAACTTCTTCACCATCCGCGATGTGCTCAAACAGTACGACGCCGAGACGGTGCGCTTTTTCATCGTGCGCGCCCATTACCGCAGCGCGCTCAACTACAGCGATGCGCACCTCGATGACGCGCGCCAGGCGCTCAAGCGGCTGTACACGGCGCTCAGCCTGGTGGCACCCGCCCAGGTGGCCATCGACTGGACCGAACCCCATGCCGCACGCTTCAAGGCCGCCATGGACGAAGACTTTGGCACACCCGAGGCGATTGCCGTGCTGTTCGACCTGGCCAGTGAGGTCAACAAGACCCGCTCGCCCGAACTGGCCGGGTTGCTCAAGGCGCTGGCGGGCTGCCTGGGGCTGCTGCAGGGGGATCCGCAAGCCTTTTTGCAGGCCGGTGCGGGCCTGGACGAAGCCGCCATCCAGGCGCAGATTGCCGCCCGCGCGGCCGCCAAGGCCGGCAAGAATTTTGCTGAGGCTGACCGCATCCGCAATGCCCTGCTGGCCCAGGGCATCGTGCTCAAGGACTCGGCCGCTGGCACGACCTGGGAAGCTGCACAGTGACATTTTTCAACATGAAATACGCCTCCAGGGCAGATGGGGCAAGCGGTGGCAGCTTCTAAAAAAATAGCGGCCGAGGCGCTCGACGCCTCCAGCCCGATGCTGTCAACGCCCGACTACTGGGCCGAAGCCTGCAAGCACCTGGTCAAGAAAGACCGGGTGATGAAGCGCCTGATTCCCCAGTTTGGCGACGCCGCCTTGCAGACCCGGGGCGATGCCTTCACCACCCTGGCGCGCAGCATCGTCGGGCAGCAGATTTCGGTGAAGGCCGCGAAAACCGTGTGGGAGCGCTTTGCCGCGCTGCCGCCCGGCATGACGCCCGCCAATGTGCTCAAGCTCAAGATCGACGACATGCGCGCGGCCGGCCTGTCGGCCCGCAAGGTGGACTATCTGGTGGACCTTGCCATCCACTTCGATGGTGACAAGCTGCATGTGAAGGACTGGACCTCGATGGACGATGACGCCATCATTGCCGAGCTGGTGGCCATTCGCGGCATCGGCCGCTGGACGGCCGAGATGTTCCTGATCTTCTACCTGATGCGGCCGAACGTTCTGCCCCTGGACGATGTGGGGTTGATCAACGGCATCAGCCAGAACTATTTTTCGGGTGATCCGGTCAGCCGCAGCGATGCCCGCGAAGTGGCAGAGGCCTGGAAACCCTGGTGCAGTGTGGCGACTTGGTATATTTGGCGATCGCTCGACCCGTTGCCCGTGGCCTATTGAGGTCCGTTTCATCAGTCATGAACCGGTTGCAACACAGGCCTCGCACCAGAGGCCCTGCGGGGCGCGACCCAAGGAGAAATACGTTGGCGAAAAAGACCTTTCTGGATTTCGAGCAGCCCATTGCCGAACTTGAATCCAAAATCGAAGAACTGCGCTACGTGCAGACCGAGAGCGCGGTGGATATCTCGGAAGAAATCGACCAGCTCAGCAAAAAGAGCCAGCAGCTCACCAAGGATATTTACAGCGACCTGAGCCCCTGGCAGATCACCAAGATTGCCCGCCACCCCGAGCGCCCCTACACGCTCGACTATGTGCGCGACATCTTCACCGATTTTGTCGAGCTGCATGGTGATCGCCATTACGCGGACGATTTGTCCATCGTGGGCGGTCTGGCACGCTTTAACGGCCACGCCTGCATGGTGCTGGGCCACCAGAAAGGGCGCGACACCAAGGAGCGCGCCATGCGCAACTTCGGCATGAGCAAGCCCGAGGGCTACCGCAAGGCCCTGCGCCTCATGAAGACGGCCGAGAAGTTCAAGCTGCCCGTGTTCACCTTTGTGGACACGCCCGGCGCCTACCCCGGCATCGACGCCGAAGAGCGCGGCCAGTCCGAGGCCATCGGCCGCAACATCTTCGAGATGGCGCAACTGGAGGTGCCCATCATCACCACCATCATTGGCGAAGGCGGCTCCGGCGGTGCGCTGGCCATCAGCGTGGGCGACCAGGTGGTGATGCTGCAATACGCCATCTACTCGGTGATCAGCCCGGAAGGCTGCGCCTCCATCCTCTGGAAGACCAGCGACAAGGCGCAGGAGGCGGCCGACGCCCTGGGCATCACGGCGCATCGCCTCAAGGCGCTGGGCCTGGTGGACAAGATCGTCAGCGAGCCCGTGGGCGGCGCGCACCGCGATCCCAGGCAGATGGCGGCTTTCCTCAAGCGCGCCCTGGGCGACGCGTTCCGCCAGGTGGCAGACCTCAAGACCAAAGACCTGCTCGACCGCCGCTACGACCGTCTGCAAAGCTATGGCCGTTTCAATGACACCAAGGCCGACAGCCGCTGACCCCGTGGTGGTGAAGGCTGCAGCCTTCACCCCGTACCCATGCCATGGCCCCGCAAGGGGCCTTTGCATTGGTGCGGGCGCTTTTTTCCGCTGGGAGGGCGCGCAATGACGCTGCCGTTCGACGCTGCCATCGCTGCTTTTTCGCCCCCATTGCCGTTGGCGGTGGGGCTCAGTGGTGGTGCCGACTCGACGGCCCTGCTGCTCGCCTGCGCACGAAAATGGCCGGGGCAGGTGCAGGCCATCCATGTGCACCACGGCCTGCAGGCCGCGGCTGACAGCTTCGAACTGCATTGCCGCGCATTGTGCGAACGCCTGCAGGTGCCGCTGGCCGTGCAGCGCATCGACGCACGCCACGCGCCCGGCGAGAGCCCCGAAGACGCCGCGCGCCAGGCAAGGTACAAGGCTTTTGAGGCTGTAGCCCAATCCAGTCAAGCGCAACATGCTATTTATTCAATAGCATTGGCGCAGCATGCGGATGACCAGGTCGAGACGCTGCTGCTGGCTTTGTCGCGCGGCGCCGGCGTGGCGGGGCTGGCGGCGATGCCTGCCCAATGGGAGCGGGGCGGCATCTGCTGGCACCGGCCCCTGCTGCGCGTGGCCGGGGCGCAGGTGCGCGACTGGCTGCGCGCCCAGGGGCAGAACTGGGTGGAAGACCCCACCAACACCGACGAGCGCTTCACGCGCAACCGCATCCGGGCGCAACTGCTGCCCGCACTGGAGGCCGCGTTCCCGTCGTTCCGGGATACGTTTGCGCGGTCCGCCGCACATGCCGCCCAGGCCAGTGCGTTGTTGGTTGAGATGGCACAACAGGATCTGCTGCAGGTTGGCGTGCCCCCGCAACTGGTGCCCCTGCGGGCACTGAGCCGTGCGCGCCAGGCCAACCTGTTGCGCCACTGGCTGCGTGTGGCGCACGCCACCACGCCCACCACAGCGCAGCTCGGCGAGTTGCTGGACCAGCTCGCCGCCTGCGCCACGCGCGGCCATCGCATTCACATCAAGGTGGGACGGGGATTCGTGGTGCGATCGGGGCCGCAACTCGATTGGTACAATTCCAAGGTTTTGGTCTAACAACGGCACGAAAAACGGCGGCGCACCAAAACAATGTCCAACCCGCGCTGCGGCTCCAGTTTCGTCACCCCCCAACATCCAATGGCATTGATCGTTCACAAATACGGCGGCACCTCGATGGGCTCCCCCGAGCGCATTCGCAACGTTGCCAAGCGCGTGGCCAAATGGGCGCGCGCCGGCCACCAGATGGTGGTGGTTCCGAGCGCCATGAGCGGCGAAACCAACCGCCTGCTCGGCCTGGCCAAGGAACTGGCGCCCGAGCGCGCCATGCAGGCTTACCACCGCGAGCTGGACATGCTGGCCGCCACCGGCGAGCAGGCCTCGTCGGCCCTGCTGGCCATTGCATTGCAGGCAGAAGGCATGCAGGCGGTCAGCTACGCGGGCTGGCAGGTGCCCATCCGCACCGACAGCAGCTACACCAAGGCACGCATCGAATCCATTGACGACGAGCGCGTGCGCGCTGACCTGGCCGCCGGCAAGGTCGTCATCGTCACGGGTTTCCAGGGCATCGATAGCGAAGGCAACATCACCACCCTGGGCCGCGGGGGCTCCGACACCTCGGCCGTGGCCGTGGCGGCCGCCATGAAGGCCGACGAATGCCTGATCTACACCGACGTGGATGGCGTCTACACCACCGACCCGCGCGTCGTGCCCGAGGCGCGTCGGCTGCATACGGTGAGCTTCGAGGAAATGCTGGAAATGGCCAGCCTGGGCTCCAAGGTGCTGCAGATTCGCTCGGTCGAATTCGCGGGCAAATACAAGGTGCCCATGCGCGTGCTGTCGAGCTTCACGCCCTGGGACATCGACATCAACGAAGAAGCCAAGTCCGGCACGCTGATCACTTTTGAGGAAGACGAAAAAATGGAACAAGCCGTCGTATCCGGCATCGCTTTCAACCGCGACGAGGCCAAGATC
>WOZN01000268.1 GCA_011620245.1 Acidovorax sp. | reverse complement strand
CGCTGTATGCAGGGCTGACCATGGTGACCAATGTGCCGTTCTACAGCTTCAAGGACGTGCAGATGAAAAGAAGCGTGCCCTTCGCGGTCATCGTGCTGATTGTCCTGGGAATTGCCATCATCAACATTCATCCGCCCATCGTCCTGTTTGGCGTGTTCGTGTTTTATGGCCTGAGCGGCTATGTCGTGTATGCGTGGCGCAAGGCCAAGGGGCAGCACAGCAGTGTGATCAGCATATCTACCGATGAACCCGATGAACGGGGACTGCACAGGTGACGGCAGCAGGGCATAAAAACTGTGCTACATTGCAACGCATGAATATGTCTGCACTGGCACTACTGCTATCTTCCCACGGGCGGAGACAGTAGGCGCACGCGCACACTTTTTCCACAAAGGCCCGTATGCACCCGCAACGGGCCTTTTGTTTTGGGCACCAGAATTTTGACGTTGCGGACAACAACCTACCAGTATCAGGAGAAACCAAATGGCCGACAAACTCATCATTTTTGACACCACCTTGCGCGATGGCGAGCAGTCCCCCGGCGCGTCGATGACCAAGGACGAAAAGCTGCGCATTGCGAGGCAACTGGAACGCCTGAAGGTGGACGTGATCGAAGCCGGCTTTGCTGCCAGTTCCAACGGGGATTTTGAGGCCGTCCACACGATCGCCAATGCCATCAAAGATTCCACCATCTGCTCGCTGTCGCGGGCCAACGACCGCGATATCGCACGCGCCGCCGAAGCCCTTCAAGGCGCGGCCAGTGCACGAATCCACACCTTTATCGCGACGTCCGCGCTGCACATGGAAAAGAAGCTGCGCATGACACCCGAACAGGTGCTGGAGCAGGCAATTCAGGCGGTGCGTTTTGCGCGCAATCTGGTGGGCGATATCGAGTTCAGCGCGGAAGATGGTTCCCGCAGTGACCCGGATTTTCTGTGCCGTGTGATCGAGGCCGTGATTGCCGAGGGCGCCACCACCATCAATGTGCCCGATACCGTGGGTTATGCCGTTCCCGAGCTGTATGGCAACTTCATCAAGAACCTGCGCGAACGGGTGCCCAACAGTGACAAGGCTATCTGGTCGGTGCACTGCCATAACGACCTGGGCATGGCCGTGGCCAATTCGCTCGCGGGTGTGAAGATCGGCGGTGCCCGCCAGGTGGAGTGCACCATCAATGGCCTGGGCGAGCGCGCGGGCAACTGCTCGCTCGAAGAAGTGGTCATGGCGGTCAAGACGCGCCGCGATTACTATGGGCTGGACGTGGGCATCGACACCAGGCACATCTTGGCCGCGAGCCGCATGGTGAGCCAGACCACAGGCTTTGTCGTGCAGCCCAACAAGGCTGTGGTGGGTGCCAATGCATTTGCGCATGCCAGCGGCATTCACCAGGACGGCGTGCTGAAGGCGCGAGACACCTATGAAATCATGCGCGCCGAAGACGTGGGCTGGAGTGCCAACAAGATCGTTCTGGGCAAGCTCAGCGGGCGCAATGCCTTCAAGCAGCGCCTGCAGGAACTGGGTGTGCAGCTGGAAAGCGAAACGGACGTCAACAATGCCTTTGCCAAGTTCAAAGAACTGGCCGACCGCAAGAGCGAAATTTTTGACGAAGACATCCTGGCGCTGGTGAGCGATGAAAGCGTAACCAGCGAGAAAGAGCAATTTGGGTTTGTTTCGCTTTCCCAGCACAGCGAGACGGGCGAGCGGCCCCAGGCCGCGATCGTGTTCACGGTGGACGGCAAGGAAGTTCGGAGTCAAGCCGACGGCAATGGCCCTGTAGATGCATCCCTGAAAGCCATCGAGTCGCATGTCCAGAGTGGCGCCGAAATGGTTTTGTACTCGGTGAACGCCATCAGCGGTTCGACCGAGAGCCAGGGTGAGGTCACGGTGCGCCTGCAAAACAGCGGCCGGGTGGTGAACGGCGTGGGGTCTGACCCGGATATCGTTGTTGCGTCAGCCAAAGCCTACCTGAGCGCGCTGAACAAATTACAAAGTAAAGCCGACCGTGTGGCAGCACAGGGTTGAGATGTGAATCTATAATTCACTCACTTTATTGAAAAGTCGTACAAGGTATTGATCTTGCGCGACTTTTTTCAATTCTGTACACTGCCCACACTTATTACCGTTTGGAGCACTTTGATGCACCATGGCCGCCGCACAGCAGTAAATCGTTTTTTCCAGTTTTTTGGCCTGATTGTGGTGAGCGTTGCGCTGCTGTCTCCAGCTGCACACGCGGGTGAACGCAAGAAAGCCTCCGTCAAAAAGCAGCAAGCCCAGTCCGTCAGCGCCAGGCGTTCCGCGGTACCGCGCAAGTCTGCAAGTGCGGGCAAGGCGGTGCGCGCCACGGCGCGAACCGCAAAGGCACCCACGCGGGTGGCTTATGAGCCTGCCAAGCTGTCTTTTGGTCAGATGGCCGGGCTTCATCAGGTCACTGACCCCCTCGATCTCAAGTCCAGTGTGGCATTCGTGATTGATCAGGATACGCATGAGGTACTGGTCAGCAAGAACGACCATGCGGTGCTGCCCATTGCATCGCTGACCAAACTCATGACAGGCCTCATCATCACACAGGCCCGCCTGCCCATGGATGAGCCCCTGACAATCACCCAGGATGATGTAGATACGGAAAAGGGAAGCCGCTCGCGCCTGAGCGTGGGCACCACTTTGACCCGCGGCGAATTGCTGCACCTGGCTCTGATGTCCAGTGAAAACCGTGCAGCGCACGCACTGGGCCGCACCTATCCTGGCGGATTGGATGCATTTGTGGCATTGATGAACAGCAAGGCGCGATCGATTGGAATGACCGATACGATCTATGTCGAACCCACGGGGTTGTCGAGCCGCAATCAGTCGAGTGCGCGTGAT
Organism: Acidovorax sp.; assembly: GCA_011620245.1. Classification (GTDB taxonomy): domain Bacteria; phylum Pseudomonadota; class Gammaproteobacteria; order Burkholderiales; family Burkholderiaceae_C; genus Acidovorax. The sequence goes on along the minus strand of WOZN01000268.1, from coordinate 2,229 downwards.
CTGGCCCGGCTGGTGAATGTGGCCCACGGGGATCCGATGATGCGGGAGTTTTCCACCTCACCGGGTTATGAGGTCGCGGTGGGGCAAAAGACCCTGCAATACAACAATACCAACGGACTGGTAAAAAACCCGGACTGGGATATCGGGCTGCAGAAGACCGGCTATATCTCCGAGGCGGGCCGGTGCCTGGTGATGCAGGCCCATATTGCGGGGCGCAAGCTCATCATGGTTTTTCTCGATTCGGCGGGTAAGTTCAGTCGTCTGGGGGATGCGCAGCGTGTGCGCCACTGGGTCGAATCGTTGCCTGCACTGAGCCCCAAACTGCAGGCCGCCCGCGCGGGCTGATCGGCGACGACGATGTATTGCCCGGGCCTTCTTGCGGTGCCCGGGCCTTGCGGCGTTTTTCAGACGCCGCAAGCGTTGCCGGTCGTGTCTTTGGTGGAGAGGTAGCCCAGCGCCAGCGAAATTTCGTGGGCCGTGGCTTGCAGCTTGGGCAGCCAGCCCTCATCGAGCCGATCGGCCGGGGCCGATATGGACAAACCGGCCACCAGCTTGCCCTGGTCGTCAAATACGCCTGCTGCCATGCAGCGCACGCCTAATTCCAGTTCTTCATTGTCACGGGCAATGCCATATTGGCGTGCCTTGGCCAGTTCACGTTCGAGGATAGGCAGCTGGGTGATGCTGTTGCGGGTGTGCCCTGCCAGCCCGGTGCGTGTGGCATAGGCGCGCACACGTTGTGGATCATCGAGCGCGAGAAACAGCTTGCCTGTGGATGTGAGGTGCAGTGGCGCCCGCCCCCCGATGGCACGCACCACCTGCATTCCAGAGCGCTCGCTGTAGGCGCGCTCGACATAAACAATTTCATCTCCCTGGCGCATGCTCAGGTTTACCGGCTGCTGAATCAGCTTGTGCAGATTGCGCATGGGCACAAGCGCCGCATCGCGCACACTCAGGCGAGCCTTGACGAGATTGCCCAGTTCCAGCAGCCTCATGCCCAACCGGTAGCTGCCCGATTCAGGCCGGTCAACGAAACGGCCAATCGTCAGGTCGTTCAGAATGCGATGGGTGGTGGAGGGATGCAGACCGGTTTTCTCGCTGATTTCCTTGAGCGATATCGCTTCTTCGCGTGATGCCAGGACATCGATCAACGTTAACATGCGCCCAAGTACCTGAACGCTGGGCTTCACGGGGATGCCTGGATCTTTTTTCTTCATGGGATGCTATGAAACGGGAATCTGTGCATTTTATCTTGTGAAATTTGACAGGCGCTACAGAGCCCCGGACGCATGCTGATCTGGCGGGCAGATCCATGTATTTGCCACCCGGACTTCGTGGGGAATGAACCGGGCCTTGTAGTTCATCTTCGCGCTTTCCTGGATCCAGTAACCCAGGTACACATGGGGCAGGCCCAAGGACCGGGCCTGGTCAATCTGCCACATCACGTTGTAGGTGCCGTAGCTGCACTGTGCGTCCGGCGCATAGAACGTGTAGACGGCTGAGAGACCATCTTCCAGGATGTCCAGGATGGACACCATCTTGAGCGCCCCCGCCTCGCCAGATGCATCGGGCTCACGAAATTCGACGAGACGGGAATTCACGCGGCTTTGCAGCAGAAACTGTGTGTATTGGTCGATGCTGTCATGGTCCATGCCCCCGCCGGGGTGGCGGGCATTCTGGTACAGCCGGTACAACTGGTAATGCTCGGGAACAAAGCACAACCTCAGTACCCTGGCTTGCAGGTGCCCATGGCGGGCAAAAGCTCGGCGCTGACTGCGATCGGGCTTGAAATCGTGGGCCTTGATGCGCAGGGGCAAGCAAGCCTGGCAACCGTCGCAATAGGGGCGGTAAGTGAACATGCCGCTGCGCCGGAAACCCTGGGCCACCAGGCCCGAATAGACATCGTTTTGAATCAGGTGGCCGGGGGTGGCGACCTGCGACCGCGCCTGCCGGTCGGGCAGATAGCTGCATGGGTAGGGAGCGGTTGCGTAAAACTGCAGCTTTTGCAGCGGAAGGTCGTTGAGTTGCGTCATGCCGTGGGCGCCGGGGGTTAGGGCTCGTAAAGTAATAAGTTGTGCATTTTGACGGCCGGATTTGGGATGCAGTGCGAGGCGCAAAGCGCGCCGTTTAGCTCTGCTAAACAAGCGATTTGCAACGACGCAATGCGCTCAAAGATGGCTAGTGCAGTGTTCGACGCTATGCGGCACATAAAACCGCGCCTTTGGGCGCATG
>WOZN01000021.1 GCA_011620245.1 Acidovorax sp. | reverse complement strand
GCTGCAAGAATTTATTGACCAGGGCGTTCACGCCATCGCCATTGAAGTTCTCTGAACCGGCCCCCAACTTTGCAATTGTCGGCGTTCAGCCTGCAATCACTTTCTCATTTTTTGGATTCCGCATGAAGAAACAGCTCCTGTCCGGCCTCTTGGCCGCTGCCGTGCTGGGCACGATGGCCCTGCCTGTATCCGCCCAGAACATTGCCATCGTGAATGGCAAGGCCGTTCCCAAAGAACGCGCCGAAATCCTGCGGCAACAGGTGGAGCGCTCCGGCCGCCCCGTAACCCCGGAAATGGAAGGCCAGATCAAGGAAGAAGTGATCGCCCGCGAAATCTTCCTGCAAGAAGCGCAAAAGCGGGGCCTGGAAGCATCAGCCGATTACAAGGCACAGATGGAACTCGCCCGCCAGACCGTCCTGATCCGCGAGCTATTCGCCGACTTCCTGAAGAACAACCCTGTCACCGACGCTGAAATCCAGGCTGAATACGACAAGTTCGTAGCAGCCAACAGCGGCAAGGAATACAAGGCCAGCCATATCCTGGTGGACAAGGAAGCAGATGCCAAGGCCATCATCGCCTCCATCAAGAAGGGCGCCAAGTTCGAAGACATCGCCAGGAAGCAATCCAAGGATCCAGGCTCTGGCGCCAAAGGCGGCGATCTGGACTGGGCCAACCCCGCCAGCTACGTGAGCGAATTCACCGAAGCCCTGATCAAGCTCGGCAAGGGCAAGATGACCGATACCCCAGTGAAGAGCCAGTTTGGCTGGCACGTGATCCGTCTGGACGATGTGCGCCAGGCCAAGCTGCCCAAGCTGGACGAGGTCAAGCCCCAGGTGGCACAACAGCTGCAGCAGCAGAAACTGGCGAAGTTCCAGGAAGAGCTGCGCGCCAAGGCCAAGGTCGAGTAAGAAGGGAATTGCTGCATTCGCACCAAAGTGATGGCATAGCCACGGAGCGGGTTCAGGCGGGCAGGGATGGGTTGGAGGAGTACATGACACTGGAAACACTCCGCCACCCCTTCCGCCACACTCCTTACCGAGGCCGATACGGCCGTGCGCAATGACTCAGCCTGGGCTGAAGCCGCAGCAGCATACACGCTGTGGCCCAGGCGGAAAGCGGAAGCCCCGTCAGAGCACCTGAAAGCCGCCCGCCAGGCACTGGTCGCACTTTTGCGCAGCATCCCAAAAGAGCAAAGCGCTGGTGTCAGCTTGACGCGCTTGTGGAAGCAAGGGAACGTGGACTACACAACTGCAGGGGCTGAACCGGAGCCCCTACCTGGACAAGGCAAGGCAGCAGGTGCGGGTAACACCTGGGTCAAAACCTGATGCCAGCGGTTGCATGGTGGCTACATGAGTCGAATCGGCATAGGGGGCCTCCACTTGTTGAGCAACATGGCACTGTTGCGCCACCAGCGATGGCAGGTATGCGCCCATGCTGGGCGCATAAAAGAAAAAAACCCGTTGATTTTCAACGGGTTTTTTAATATTGGCGGAGTGGACGGGACTCGAACCCGCGACCCCCGGCGTGACAGGCCGGTATTCTAACCAACTGAACTACCACTCCTGGCAGGCAGCTTTTGCTTGCATTCTTCACACAAGCCAAGCGCTACAACTTGGCGACCCCACGGGGATTCGAACCCCGGTACTCACCGTGAAAGGGTGATGTCCTAGGCCTCTAGACGATGGGGTCAAAACCTTGGAACTAACCGTATCTATCAACAAACCTTGGTGGAGGTAAACGGGATCGAACCGATGACCTCTTGCATGCCATGCAAGCGCTCTCCCAGCTGAGCTATACCCCCAAATGACTTCAATCACACTGCAACTGTTGTCATCAATCGAGCCTTGAATTATAGACAGATTTTTAGCGGTTTCGCAAACGCGCTACAACTTTTTCACGCCCCACCAGTTCCAGCACTGCATCAATCGATGGCGTGTGCGCTGATCCCATGGTCAGAACCCGCACGGGCATGGCCAGTTGAGGCATCTTGAGTCCGTGCACCGCCAGCACCTGCTTGAAGGCTGCATTGATGGACGCCTTGTCCCATTCGCATGTGGACAGCGCATCGGCCAGCGCATCCAGAGCAGGAGCGATGGCAGAGGTCACATACTGGGTACGCTCCTCCTCCAGGGGCAAAACGGGCCCATAGAACACAAAGGCCCAGTCCGCGAGGGCCACCGTGGTATCGCACCGGTCCTTGAACAGGGCACAGATACGGAGCAGACGGCCATCGGCCAGGTCTGCCGCAGCAATGCCGCGCTTCTCCAGTTGGGGGGCGACCAGGGCCGCCAGTGCATCATCGGCCATGGCCTTGAGGTGCTGGGCGTTCACCCAGCGCAGCTTGGCTTCATCGAACTGCGCGGCGCTGCGGCCCAGGTGGTCCAGGTTGAACCACTGCAGAAACTGCTCACGGCTGAAAATTTCGTCATCCCCATGGCTCCAGCCCAGGCGTGCCAGGTAGTTCACCATGGCATCGGGCAGATAGCCCTCATCGCGGTACTGCGTGACAGGCTTGGCACCGTGGCGCTTGCTCATCTTCTCGCCCTGCTCATTGAGCACCGTGGGCAGGTGGGCATAGACTGGCGGTTCCTTGCCCAGGGCATGGAAGATATTGATCTGGCGCGGCGTGTTGTTCACATGGTCATCCCCGCGGATCACATGGGTGATGGCCATGTCGATATCGTCCACCACCACGCAGAAGTTGTAGGTTGGCGTGCCGTCGGAGCGCGCAATCACCAAGTCGTCCAGTTCTTCATTGCTGATCTCGATGCGGCCCTTGACCTTGTCTTCCCATGCCACCACGCCGCCTTGCGGGTTCTTGAAGCGCAGCACGGGCTGGACACCTTCAGGCACGGGCGGCAGGGTCTTGCCCGCCTCCGGACGCCAGGTACCGTCATAGCGGGGTTTTTCCTTGGCTGCCATCTGCTTTTCGCGCAAAGCATCCAGTTCGGCCACGCTCATGTAGCAGGGGTAGACATGGCCTGCCGCCTGCAGTTGGGCCAGCACTTCCTTGTAACGATCCATACGCTGCGTCTGGTAGAACGGGCCTTCATCGGGGTCCATGCCCAGCCAGTGCATGCTTTCCAGAATGACATCGACTGCAGCCTGGCTGGATCGCTCCAGATCGGTGTCCTCGATGCGCAGGATGAAATCCCCGCCCGTGGCGCGTGCAAATGCCCATGGGTAGAGCGCCGAGCGGATATTGCCCAGGTGAATGAAGCCGGTAGGCGATGGTGCGAAACGGGTGCGCACACGCAGGGGAGAATTCTGTTCAGTCATGGCAGGTAGACCAGGCGCATTGGCCCAGCTTCGTGGTCTTGGGTCAGCAATAGGGGAAGGCACAGGTTCGTGAGGGAGCCTGGCCGGCAATCGTCGCGCTCAGGCCACCTGCGCGTTGGGCAGCGCCAGGCGGGAACTGTCTTCTTCGCCCTCCTCCACACCCACGCGGCCTTCGTTGAGCCGCGCAATATCGTCCACCGTGATGTCACCGGTGACATAGACACCGTCGAAACATGAGGCATCAAACTCCGCAATGGCAGGATTGAGAACACCGATGGCCCGCTTCATGCCATCCACATCCTGGTAGATCAGCGCATCACAGCCAATGACCTGGCGCACCTCTTCCACCGTGCGGTTGTGGGCCACGAGTTCGCTGCTGGTGGGCATGTCAATGCCATACACATTGGGGTAGCGCACCGGTGGCGCAGCGCTGGCCAGATACACCTTGCGGGCACCGGCGTCGCGCGCCATCTGCACGATCTCGCGCGAGGTCGTGCCGCGCACGATGGAATCGTCCACCAGCAGCACATTGCGGCCCTTGAACTCGCTGCCGATCACATTGAGCTTCTGGCGCACTGATTTCTTGCGCACGTCCTGGCCGGGCATGATGAAGGTGCGGCCCACATAGCGGTTCTTGACGAACCCCTCGCGGTACGGAATGCCCAGCAGATGCGCCAGCTGGGTTGCGCTGGGGCGGCTCGACTCCGGGATGGGGATGATCACATCGATCTCGTTCGGCGGCACGGTGGACACCACCCGCTTGGCCAAGGCCTCGCCCAGGTTCAGCCGTGCCTGGTAAACCGAAATCCCATCGAGCTCCGAATCGGGCCGCGCCAGATAGACGAACTCGAAGATGCAGGGATTGAGCTGCGGATTCTCCGCGCACTGGCGCGCGTGCACCTTGCCGTCGAGCGTGATGAAGATGGCTTCGCCCGGGTCGATGTTGCGCTCGAAGACGTGCGAAGTTCCCTCCAGTGCCACTGACTCGCTGCCCACCATCACGGTGCCATCCTGGCTGCGCCCCATGGCCAAGGGCCGGATGCCGTGGGGGTCGCGGAAGGCCAGCATGCCATGCCCTGCGATCAGGGCGATGACGGCATACGAGCCCTTGATGCGCTTGTGCACGGCACGCACTGCCGTAAAAACATCTTCGGGCTGCAGGGGCACGCCCCGGGTGGCATGCTCGAGTTCGTGGGCAAACACGTTAAGCAGCACTTCCGAGTCACTGTCGGTGTTGGTATGCCGGTGGTCGGTCTGAAAGAGTTCGGTGCGCAGTGCCAGCGCATTGGTCAGGTTGCCGTTGTGCACCAGCACGATGCCAAACGGTGCGTTCACATAAAACGGCTGCGCCTCTTCTTCGCTGAAGGCATTGCCCGCCGTGGGGTAGCGCACCTGGCCCAGCCCCACATTGCCCGGCAAGGCCCGCATATTGCGCGTGCGAAACACATCGCGCACCATGCCCTTGGCCTTGTGCATGAAGAATTTTCGGCCCTGCTGGGTCACGATGCCCGCTGCATCCTGGCCCCGGTGCTGCAGCAGCAGCAAGGCGTCATAAATCAGCTGATTGACGGGCGCTGTGCTGACGACGCCGACGATTCCACACATAGTTCGATTCCATCCATTTGCGGGAACAGCCCCGCGCCAATTTTCTCGGCAACAGCTTGTGGCCGCCACCCTGTCATGAAGGCAAGGGCTCGCAAAGCAATAACTTGTACTTCTAGCCATCTTTGGGCGCATTGCGTCATTGCAAATCGCTTGTTTAGCAAAGCTAAACGGCGCGCTTTGCGCCTCGCACTGCATCCCAAATCCGGCCGTCAAAA
>WOZN01000078.1 GCA_011620245.1 Acidovorax sp. | reverse complement strand
CAAGGAATACAAAGCGGTCAACTGCCGTTTTTAGGGTCATCCTCGCCCCGGGCCAGTTCGACATCCGCCTGCCACACGCAGGCGCGCTTGCCTTCGCGCAGCAGGCACCAGACAGGTGCGCACGATGTCGCTGTTGGAGATGCCCGTGCACACCAGTGAAACGTGAGTCAATGGCGATGGCAGTGGAACCCTTGGCCCCTGCGCTTGAAGGCCGTGCCCGTGCTTGAGGGCGTTGGTCTATGCCAGCAGCGCTACCACCACGGTCATCACACCCAGCACGAGGTTGATGCCCACCCAGGTGCGGATGCTGGCCAGCGCTGCGCCGCCTGCGGGCCAGTCGGATGCGGCCACGGATTGCTGCAGGCGCTTGAACAGGGCGAAACGGATGTGGCCGAAGATGGCCATCATCACCAGCCCGAGCGTGGCCATCACGGTCCAGCCCAGCGGCATGGCAAAGCGGCCACCCGTTTGGGCTGCCTCGCGCGCAGCCTGGCCAATCATCCACAGGCCGCTGGCCAGCACCAGCACCACGGCCACCAGCACGGCGGCAAAAAAGCGCTTCAGCACCGCGTGCATGAATCGCACGCGCACGGCTGGCTCCAGCGTCTGGACTGCGGGGCGCAGGAAAAATTGGGCAAACACCATGCCGCCTATCCAGACGATGAGGGACAGGAGGTGGATCAGTTTCAGGCTGGCATAGATCATGGTTGAATCTCAGGGTGGGAAGGAGGGGGCAGTTGCCTGTGGCAGGGCGGGCGCGGAATGTGGCAGCGTGCCGTTGGGTGAGGGCGTCAGTGCCGCGCACCCGAATCCGGCAGGCCCTGCTGCGCCTGGCCGGGCGTGCCTGCCATGCACACTGGTTGCCGGGGCTTTTCTTGGACAGGTACGTCGCAGCGTCTGCATGGCTGAGCAACAGGCTTTCGTCGGAATCCGCGCGCGAATATGGATGTATTCGGGCAGGGTGTTCAGGTCAGGAGAAATGGGTAACGGCTCACGGGGGTCTCCTTTGGGGTTGTTGTCGATCCCACCTACCGTACCATGGCGCGGGGAACGGGTTCCATGGGTTGCGGAAAATTAAATATGACTTACGCAAATAAGGGTGTCACAAAGGCAGGTACCGTTGTGACATGCTTCTTTGCGTAAGTCCTATTAAAAAACTATCGATGTATTTGTATTAATTGATTTTCTGTTTTCTTCGTGTCTTCCTATCATCTGTCTTGCATTCACCCACACAAGGAGCGCTCCATGACCGAAGAATCCAAATGCCCATTCCACGCCGCTGGCGCAAGCAGCGGTACAACCATCCGCGACTGGTGGCCAAACCAGTTGCGCGTGGATTTGCTGAGCCAGCATTCCGAGCGCTCCAACCCCCTGGGCGAGAAGTTCAGCTACGCCGAAGAATTCAAAAAGCTCGACTATTTCGCGCTCAAGGCCGACCTCAAAGCGTTGTTGACGGACTCGCAGGACTGGTGGCCCGCCGACTGGGGCAGCTACGCCGGCCTGTTCATCCGCATGGCGTGGCACAGCGCGGGCACCTACCGCATCAGCGACGGCCGCGGCGGCGGTGGTGGCGGCGCGCAGCGGTTTGCGCCGCTCAACAGCTGGCCCGACAACGTGAATCTCGACAAGGCGCGCCGGCTGCTCTGGCCGATCAAGCAGAAATACGGCCGCAAGATTTCCTGGGCCGACCTCTACGTTCTCGCCGGCAACGTCGCGCTGGAGTCGATGGGCTTCAAGACGTTCGGCTTCGCCGGCGGGCGCGTGGACGTCTGGGAGCCGGAAGAGGACATCTACTGGGGCCCCGAGGGCAAGTGGCTGGCCGACGAGCACCCCGAGGCCCTTGCCAGGAACCCCCTGGCCGCCACCGAGATGGGCCTGATCTACGTCAACCCCGAAGGCCCCAACGCCAGCGGCGACCCGCTCTCGGCCGCAGCAGGCATCCGCGCCACCTTTGGCAACATGGCCATGGACGATGAAGAAATCGTGGCGCTGATCGCCGGCGGCCACACGCTGGGCAAGACCCATGGCGCCGCTTCTGCCAGCTATGTGGGCCCAGACCCCGAGGCTGCCCCCATCGAGCAGATGGGCCTGGGCTGGGCCAGCAGCTACGGCAGTGGCAGCGGTGCAGACGCCATCGCCTCCGGCCTGGAGGTGGTCTGGACCCAGACGCCCACCCAGTGGAGCAACCACTTTCTCGAGAACCTGTTCAAGTACGAATGGGTGCAGACGCGCAGCCCGGCCGGGGCCATCCAGTTCGAGGCCAAGGACGCGCCCGAGCTCATTCCCGACCCCTTCGATCCCGCCAAAAAGCGCAAGCCCACGATGCTGGTCACCGACCTGACGCTGCGCTTCGACCCCGCGTTCGAGAAGATCTCGCGCCGCTTCCTGAACGACCCGCAGGCGTTCAACGAGGCCTTTGCCCGCGCCTGGTTCAAGCTGACCCACCGCGACATGGGCCCCAAGGCGCGTTACCTCGGTCCCGAAGTGCCGAAGGAAGATCTGATCTGGCAAGACCCGCTGCCCGCACCGCAGCACCAGCCCACGGCAGCAGACATTGCCGACCTGAAGGCGCAGATCGCAGCCTCGGGCCTGTCGGTCAGCGAACTGGTGTCGGTGGCCTGGGCCTCGGCCTCCACGTTCCGGGGCGGGGACAAGCGCGGTGGCGCCAACGGTGCGCGCCTGGCACTGGCCCCGCAAAAGGACTGGGCGGTGAACCGCATTGCCGTGGGCGTGCTGCCCAGACTGCAAGCCATTCAACAGGCATCCGGCAAGGCATCGCTGGCCGATGTGATCGTGCTCGCCGGTGTGGTGGGCGTGGAGCAGGCTGCCCGGGCTGCAGGCGTGGCGGTCGATGTGCCATTTACCCCGGGCCGGGTGGATGCGCGCCAGGACCAGACCGAAGTTGCGTCGTTTGAGGTGATGGAGCCGGTGGCCGATGGTTTGCGCAACTATCGCCGCGTTGTCTGCAGCACCTCCACGGAAGAACTGCTGATCGACAAGGCCCAGCAGCTCACGCTGACGGCGCCGGAACTCACGGTTCTCGTGGGTGGCTTGCGCGTGCTGGGTGCCAACCATGACGGCAGCCAGCATGGCGTCTTCACCGGCAAGGTGGGTGTGCTCAGCAACGACTTCTTCGTCAATTTGCTGGACATGGGCACCGTCTGGACGCCAGTGGATGCGACGAACGAGGTGTTTGAAGGGCGCGACCGCAAGACCGGCGCGGTCAAATACATGGCCACGCGCAACGACCTGGTGTTTGGTTCCAACTCGGTGCTGCGCGCCCTGGCCGAGGTCTATGCCAGCGCGGATGCGCGTGAAAAGTTCGTGCGCGACTTCGTGGCGGCCTGGACCAAGGTGATGAACCTGGACCGTTTCGACCTGGCTGAAGCGACCACCAGCGCCTGAGCGCCTTGATCACGCCACCTGTCAGGCCCGCTGTGGGCCGGGCAGGTGGCGTTGTGCTTTCTACATGGGCGAGCCGGCTAACATGCGGCCCTGTTTCTCAACGCCGCAATGGAGAGCCCGCATGACCCAACCCCCATCCACCAAAGACTTCGACAAAGGCTTGGCCACGCGCAAGCAGGTCATGGGCGAGGACTTTGTGGCCCGTGCCTTTGGCAATGCCACGGCGTTTACCCAGCCGATTCAGGAGTTCATTACCCGCAACGCCTGGGGCGATGTGTGGCAGCGTCCGGGGCTGGACATGAAGACGCGCAGCCTCATCACCGTGGCCTTCCTCACGGCGCTGGGCAAGCAGCACGAGCTCAAGGGCCATGTGCGCGGGGCGCTTAACAACGGCGCCACTGCGCAAGAGATTCAGGAAGTGCTGCTGCATGCCAGCATCTACTGCGGCCTGCCGGCAGCGGTAGAGGCCTTTCGCACGGCGTCCGAGGTGGTGGACGGCACCGGCAACAAGCCCTAACTACCCGCCACCAGCTTGTGCACCAGATCGGCGGCCGTGGAGGCGTTGTACTTGCGCATCAGGCGGGCGCGGTAGATTTCCACGGTGCGGTGGCTGATCTCCAGGGCCTTGCCGATTTCCTTGGAGGTCAGGCCTTCCAGCAGCTTGGCCGCCACTTCGCGTTCGCGGGCTGTGAGCTCGGCCTTGACGGTGCGCTGCGAGCTGAGGTCTTCAAAGCTCCAGATGCCCGATTCGTGGGGCGCCTCGCGGTTGAGGGCCCGGCCTGACACATGGCACCAGAACAGTTCGCCGTTGGCCCGCTTCATGATGCGGTTGTCGGCATAGTGGCCCTTGGCGTTCAGGATGGGTGCCATGTGCGCACCGAGGCGTTCGTACTCATCGGCACTGGGATAGAGAATCTGAAAGGACTGGCCGATCAGCACCTCGCGCGAGGCGCCAAACATTTCACAGACAAGCCAGTTGCAGTCCACCATGGTACGGTTGCGCGAGAGCACCAACCCCACGGGCGCAAATTCGAAGGCCAGTCTGTAATCAACGCCCATGGTGCAAATCTTTACGGAATACTACTTATCTATATACGTAGTATCGTAGCGCATCAAAACTAGCTAGGAGATCGTGGTGAAAAAGTTATTTCCTTCCGCAGCCAAGGCCCTTGAGGGCGTGGTTGCCGATGGCCAGCTGCTGGCCGTGGGCGGCTTCGGCCTGTGCGGCATTCCCGAGGCACTGATTGATGCGCTGCGCGATTCGGGAGTGAAGAACCTCACGGTGATCTCCAACAACGCCGGCGTGGATGGCTTTGGCCTGGGCAAGCTGCTCGAAACGCGCCAGATCAAAAAAATGATTTCGTCCTATGTGGGCGAGAACAAGGAGTTCGAGCGCCAGTACCTGGCCGGTGAACTCGAACTCGAGTTCACGCCGCAGGGCACGCTCGCCGAAAAACTCCGGGCCGGCGGCGCCGGCATTCCGGCTTTCTTCACCAAGACCGGCGTCGGCACGAAGGTCGCCGAAGGCAAGGAACTGCGCGAGTTCGACGGCGAGACCTACGTGATGGAACGCTCGCTGGTGCCCGACGTGGCGCTGGTCAAGGCCGACATCGCCGACACCTCCGGCAACCTGCGCTTTCGCCTCACGGCGCGCAACTTCAACCCGGCCGCGGCGATGGCCGGCAATGTCTGCATCGT
>WOZN01000071.1 GCA_011620245.1 Acidovorax sp. | reverse complement strand
GCGGGGCGTGGGCAATGATGAGAATGCTGGTGCTCATGGTGTGATGGTTTGCCTTTGCATTATGGCGGCCTGAAACGCTGCCACCGCAGTCCCGCCGATGGCGGTGCGCCGCTGCAACAGGCTCATTGAAGGTCCAGGCCGGTAAAAAGGGCGTCGGCCACCTCGGGCCGGGGTTTGTCGGTGTACACCACGGCGTGGTACAGCCGCACCTGCGGGCCCACTGCGCGCGCAAACCACACGCCTTGCACCGTGACGGCCGTGCCATCCGCACGCCGACCCTGCGCCACCAGACGAACGGCCGACGGCATGGGCAGCGTGCCCGGCCGGGTAAACGGCTGCTCGGAAAGTACGGTGGCGGGCTCCAAGCGCGCCAGCACTGCAGCCCGCCAATGCGCCAGCGCGGTGTCGGCACTGGCGGGATCGGGTAGCGCGGCGAACGAGATGGCAAAAGTGGCATTGTCGGCTTCGCAGCCCGCCATGACCAGTTCCACCGGCGCGCCGGCCATTTCCACGGTGCGCGTGGCATGGTCGGGCTTGCACGGCAGGGTGGCAGTGAGCGCGGCGCCGTCGAGCGGCACGCTGCGCCAGTTCAGCGCGGGGCTGCATGCGGCCAGCAGCAGGGCAGCGGCCCAGGGCAATGTCCAGTTCATGGCCCGATTATGGGCAATGGCATGCAGTGGCGCGGCGCCATACCCCGCGCGAGCGAACTTTTACGGCGTTACCAAGGTCTACTCCCGCAGATCGTGGGGTGCGGGGAGTCCTGCACAATGCAGCTTTGGGCGTGGCCCACAGCTTTTGGATGAGGATGTCATGGGTATCAAGCATTGGGCGGTGGGCGCCGCATTGGTGGCTTTTGTCGGCATGGGCGCTTGGGTGTATCTGGACGCCGGGCGTTCGATGGCGCCGGAATCCACGTTTGTGTTGCTGGATGGCTCCCGTCAAACCACCGCCGATCTGCGCGGCAAGGTCACGCTGGTGAATTTCTGGGCCACCAGCTGCACCACCTGCGTGGCCGAGATGCCCGAAATCATCGCCACCCACAACAAATACCACGCCAAGGGTTTTGACACCCTGGCCGTGGCCATGAGCTACGACCCGCCCAGCTACGTGGTGAACTTTGCCGAATCCCGCAAACTGCCGTTCAAGGTGGCGCTCGACAACACGGGCGCGGTGGCCAAGGCCTGGGGCGACGTACGCCTCACACCCTCGACGTTCATCGTCAACAAGCGCGGCGAGATTGTGAAAAGCTTTGTAGGTGCCCCCAACTTTCCGGAATTGCACCAGTTGATCGAAAAACTGCTGGCAGAAACCTGATCCACCCCTGCGGCAATGGCCTTGAAGGCGCGGTCCGCGAAATCATCGGCCTGCATCAGGAATGGCATGGCGTAGCGGTTCTGGCGCGTGAGCGGCGTATCGATAGAGCCTGGCGAAATGGTCACCACGCGCACCCCGTGCGGGCGCATTTCGCCACGCAGGCTCTCGCAATAGCTGATGACCGCCGCCTTGCTGGCGCAATACGCACCATGCCCGGGCAAGCCGCGAATGCCCGCCACACTGCCGATACCCACCAGGGTGCCACACTGGCGTTGCACCATGCCGCCCACAAACGGCTGGAAGGTGGCCGCCATGCCGATGTTGTTGGTGGCAAAGGTGCGTGCCATGACGTCGATATCGGCACGGACGGCGGTGTCCATGCCCACGCTGATGCCGGCGTTGGCAATCACCACGTCGGGCAGCCCCTGGCGCGCGATGCAGTCCTGGCCCGCCGCCATGATGCTCTCGGGCACAGATACGTCGGCACTATAAATTTCATAGCTATCAGCGCTTATCTGCTGGGCGTTGGTCCATGATTTCATCTCGGATGTGCGCCGTGCCACCAGCGCCAGCCGGTAGCCACCCTGATGAAAACGCAGGGCCAGGGCCTGGCCAATGCCGCTGGAGGCGCCCGTGATGAAAACGAGAGGGGCAGTCATGGAGCCGGCCTGGATGCTGCGTGCTGTGTGCTGTGTGCGATTTATCGCGGCGCAGCAGGCATCAGAACGCCACGCACATGCCCGTGCAGCTGCAGCACCTGGTCGAGGTGGTCATATTCCATGGCATCGGCCGTGAACCGGTCGTTGCCACGGATGAGCATGACGGGCTGATCGGAGCGCACGCGCTCGGTCTTGGTAAACGCGTGCAGGAATTCCCCGCGAAATTCCAGGCGCGGCTGCGCCTTGCCCGCCCCTCCCGGCACCGCCTCACGCGTGACCACTGCGTTGCCGAACAGTTGCACTTCAGAGCCATCGGCGTTGCTCAGGGCGCGATCGGCGGTGGCTACGGTCAGCAGGCCCTGCGGCGTCACCGATCGCATGTGAACCTTGTCGATCTCCAGGGTGTCCGTGTCGGGAAAATGCCGCCCCATTTCGCCCTTCACCTCGCTTTGCATCCGCCCGGTAGCGTCAAAGCTCTTGACCGAAAAGACCTTCATGAAATAGTCGGTCTGGTGTGCATTGCTGGGCGCGGCCACAGGGGCGATGGGTGCAGGTGCATTGCGCACCAGCCACCAGGTGCCCATGGCCAGCAGCCCCATGAGGATGATCGGGATGTACATCGTAATCCGCTCCCGGCCCTGGCGCAGTATGGGGGTCATAGGGTGGAGCCCGCCAGCAGGGCTGCATAGCGGCCACTGGCCACCAGCAACAGGTCGCAGAACTCGCGCGCGGCGCCTTCTCCGCCGCGCGCCAGGGTGGTGTGGTGCGCGGCATGGCGCACCTCCACATGGGCATTGGCGGGTGCACAGGCCAGGGCGCAACGGCGCATGACGGGCAGATCCGGCCAGTCGTCACCCATGGCGGCAGCCTGCGCCCAGTCCAGTCCCAGATTCGCCAGGATCTGCTCGGCTGCCGGGCGCTTGTCTTCGGTGCCGAACACGGCATGCCCGACGCCCAGCGCCTGCAGCCGCAGGCGCAGCGGGGCCGAGTCGCGGCCGCTGATCACGGCCGGGGTGATGCCCGCCTTCTGCAGCAATTTGAGGCCATGCCCGTCCAGGGTGTTGAAGCGCTTGAGCGTTTCGCCGGCTTCGCTGATATACAGGCCGCCATCGGTCAGCACCCCGTCCACATCAAAAAAGGCCACGCGCACGCCCTGCGCCTGCAGCAGGAGTTCGGGGGGAAATTGCAGCACGGGAATGTTCATGTCAGTGGTTGATTGCGCTGCGCGTTGCCCACGAAACTGGCGGGCTCGCTACCACCGGCCGCCGCGCAAGGGCCGCCAAGCCGCACCTGCGGCGTTTCACTTGCGTGCGATGGCGGCGTCCCTCCCGGGGGGAAAGGCGCGAAGCGACTCAGGGGGGTCATATGACTTTCGCGCGCATGAGGTCGCGAATATGGACCACGCCTTCCAGCGTTCCGTTCGCACCCACCACCAGCACGCTGGTGATGCCGTGGGTTTCCATCATTTCGGCGGCATTGACCGCCAGGGCATCGGGCGCAATGCGGCGGGGCGCGGCATGCATGACCTGGGCGGCCGTGGCCGTGCGCAGGTCGGCACCCGCTTCGATGCGGCGGCGCAAATCGCCATCGGTAAAGATGCCCAGCACCTGCCCCGCGCCATCCACCACGGCGGCGCAACCCAGCCCCTTGGCGCTCATCTCGCGCATCAGTTCGCTGAAGGTGGCTTCGGGCAAGACCCGGGGAACTGCGTCACCCGAGCGCATGACATCGCTCACATGCGTCAACAGTTTGCGGCCCAACGTGCCGCCGGGGTGCGAACGGGCAAAGTCCTCCGGCCTGAAGCCCCGCGCATCGAGCAAGGCCACGGCCAGGGCATCGCCCATGGCCAGTTGCGCGGTGGTGCTGGCCGTGGGTGCCAGGTTCAGCGGGCAGGCTTCGCGCGCCACGCTGCAGTCGAGCGTGAGGTCGGCATGGCGGGCCAGCGTGGAGTGCGGCCCGCCCGTCATGGCGATCAGGGGGACCCCCAGGCGCTTGAGCACCGGCAACAGCGCCGTGAGTTCGCCACTTTCACCACTGTTGGAGATGGCCAGCACCAGGTCGTCGGCGGTCACCATGCCCAGATCACCGTGGCTGGCCTCGGCGGGGTGAACAAAAAAAGCGGGCGTGCCGGTGGACGCCAGGGTGGCCGCAATCTTGCGCCCGATATGTCCGCTCTTGCCCATGCCCATGACCACCACGCGCCCGGTGGTCTGCAGCACGCGCTGCACGGCCTGCGCAAAGCGGGCGTCCACGCGTGCGGCCAGTCCCGACAGGGCAGAGGCCTCGATGTCAAATGTTTCCCGCGCCAGGCGCAGAACCTGGTCCGGATCAAAAGGGGAATGGGCGGCGGGAGTCATGCGCGGATTCTATCGGCCGGGGTGCATGGGCTCGGATAGCATCGGTCCATGTCCTCACTCGCACTGACCTTGCTTTACCTGCTGGCCGCGGTGTCGGGCGTGGTGGTGTGTCGCAGCCTCAAACTGCCGCCGATGCTGGGCTACCTTGCCGCGGGTGTGCTGATCGGACCCCATGCGCTGGCGCTGGCCCAGAACTCGGAAGGGGTGCGGCATCTCGGCGAATTCGGGGTGGTGTTTCTGATGTTCGCCATCGGACTGGAGTTCAGCCTGCCCAAGCTGCGCGCCATGCGCCGCCAGGTGTTCGGCCTGGGGCTGGCGCAGGTGGTGCTGAGCATGCTGGTGGTCACCGGGCTGCTGCTGGCGCTGGCGCACCTGGTGGGCGGTGTGTGGGAGATGGGCTGGCAGTCGGCCCTGGCGCTCTCGGGCGCCCTGGCCATGAGCAGCACGGCCATCGTCGTCAAGCTGATGGCAGAGCGCTCCGAACTCGAGAGCGAGCATGGCCGCCGCGTGATGGGCATCCTGCTGTTCCAGGACCTGGCGGTGGTGCCGCTGCTGGTGCTGATTCCGGCCCTGGGCTCGTCACCCGACCATTTGCTGACGGCCCTGGGGCTGGCGCTGATCAAGGCCGTGGTGCTGGTGGGCCTGGTGTTGACGGGGGGCCAGCGCCTGATGCGCTGGTGGCTCACGCTGGTGGCGCGGCGCAAGAGCGACGAGCTGTTCATGCTGAACCTGCTGCTGATCACGCTGGGCCTGGCATGGCTGACCGACCTGGCGGGCCTGAGCCTGGCGCT
>WOZN01000230.1 GCA_011620245.1 Acidovorax sp. | reverse complement strand
TCACCCATGAGGTGAACGCCATCGAAGCCATTAAGCGTTGATTTCATGCGGCTTGCCAAGGGATACAAAGCGGTCAACTGCCGTTTCCAGGTTCAATATTTTGGTGGACATGCGGTGCATTACCAGCCCCGCGATCACAAAGAGTGCCGAGACGCCCAATGCGATCCAGGCCACATGGGGTCAGGCAGCGAGAGCGTGGGTGCGGGTGACCAGCTCGCCCAGCTTGGCTTTGGCGGCGCCGCTGTCGATGGCCTGCTGCGCACGCGAGAGGCCTGCAGCGATGCTGTCCACCACGTTGGCCGCATAAAGCGCGGCGCCAGCGTTCAGGCAGACCACGTCGCGGGCCGCGCCGGGCTTGCCGTCCAGCACGTCGAGCATGATGGCGCGCGACTGCTCGGGGTTGTCCACGCGCAGCTGGCGGGTGCTGGCCATGGCCAGGCCGAAGTCTTCGGGGTGCACTTCGTATTCGCGGATGGCGCCGTCCTTGAGCTCGCCCACCAGGGTGGCAGCGCCCAGGCTGATTTCGTCGAGGCCGTCGCGCCCATGAATCACCAGCGCATGCTGCGCACCGAGGCGCTGCAGGGCCCGCACCTGGATGCCCACCAGGTCTTCGTGGAACACGCCCATGAGGATGTTGGGGGCGCCCGCCGGGTTGGTCAGCGGCCCCAGGATGTTGAAGATGGTGCGCACGCCCAGTTCCTTGCGCACAGGCGCCACGTTCTTCATGGCCGGGTGGTGGCTGGGCGCGAACATGAAGCCGATGCCCACCTCAGCTATGCACTGGGCAATGGCTTCGGGCGACAGGTTGATATGGACGCCCAGGGCCTCCATGGCATCGGCGCTGCCGCTCTTGCTGGAGACGCTGCGCCCGCCATGCTTGCTGACCTTGCCGCCCGCCGCCGCGATCACAAAGGTGGCGCAGGTGGAAATGTTGAAGGTGTTGGCGCCGTCACCGCCCGTGCCCACGATATCGACCATGTGCGTGGCATCCTGCACATGCACCTTGGTGGAAAACTCGCGCATCACCTGCGCGGCGGCGGTGATCTCGCCAATGGTTTCCTTCTTCACGCGCAGGCCGGTCACGATGGCTGCCGTCATGACGGGCGAGAGTTCGCCGCGCATGATCATGCGCATCAGGTGCAGCATCTCGTCGTGAAAGATTTCGCGGTGCTCGATGGTGCGCTGCAGCGCTTCCTGGGGGGTGATGGGCATGGGGTTCTTTCCGGAGTGCATTTGAAGTGAAATTGGCCGCAAGCCCAAACAGGACAAGCGGTAGCAGCTATTCAAACAATAGCAATCAAGCCGCCTGTTCCAGGAAGTTGCGCAGCATGGCGTGGCCATGTTCGGTGAGGATGCTTTCGGGGTGAAACTGCACGCCTTCGATGGGCAGCGTCTTGTGGCGCACGCCCATGATCTCGCCGTCTTCGGTCCAGGCGGTGATTTCCAGCACCTCGGGGCAGGTGGCGCGCTCGATGGCCAGCGAGTGGTAGCGGTTCACCGTGAAATGCTCGGGCAGCCCCGCGAACACGCCTTTTTGCGTGGTGGTGATGACGCTGGTCTTGCCATGCATGACTTCTTTGGCGCGCACGATGGTGCCGCCAAAGGCCACGCCGATGGCCTGGTGGCCCAGGCACACGCCAAGGATGGGCAGCTTGCCGGCAAAGTGCTGGATCGCCGCCACCGAGATGCCCGCCTGGGCCGGCGAGCAGGGGCCGGGCGAGATCACCAGCCGGTCGAGTTGCCCGGCGGCCAGGCGCCGGTCGATGTCGGCCACGGTGATTTCGTCGTTGCGGAACACTTCCACCTGCGCGCCCAGTTCACCGAAATACTGGACGATGTTGTAGGTAAAGCTGTCGTAGTTGTCGATCATGAGGAGTTTCATGGCCTCACCCTTGCTGTGCTGCGGTTGGGCGCAGGCGCGCGAACTCGCGGTGTTCATGGGCGATGCAGGCTTCCATCATGCTGCGGTAGATGGCCTCCAGCAGGTCGGGCTCGCCGCCCTCGATCCGGGCGCGCGCACGCACGCGGTCCACGATGGCCTGGATGCGCTTTTCATCGCGCACCTGCGACGCATCCTGCTTGATGCGTGCGGCCTGTGTCATGTAGCCGCCGCGCGTCACCAGCAGCGGCACCAGAATGTCGTCCAGCGCATCGATGTGGCGGCGCACATCGTCCATGGTCGTGCAATGCTGCACGTTGTTGATGGCCTGGTTCATTCCAGCCCCTCCTCGACAAGTTCGGCGGCGCGCAGCAGGGCGCGTGCCTTGTGTTCGGTTTCCTTCCACTCCAACTCGGGCACCGAGTCGGCCACCACGCCAGCGGCCGCCTGCACATACAGCATGCCATCCTTGATGATGCCGGTGCGGATCGCAATGGCCACGTCCATGTCGCCCGCGTAACTGAGATACCCACAGGCACCACCGTAAACCCCGCGCTTGACGGGTTCAAGCTGGTCGATCAGTTCCATGGCATGCACCTTGGGGGCGCCCGTGAGCGTGCCTGCGGGGAAGGTGGCCTTGAGCACGTCCATGCTGGTCATGCCCTCGTTCAGCAGGCCTTCGACGTTGCTCACGATATGCATCACATGGCTGTAGCGCTCGACCACGAAGGCTTCGGTCACCTTGACAGAACCCGTCTGGGCGATGCGCCCGATGTCGTTGCGCGCCAGGTCGATCAGCATCACATGCTCGGCACGCTCCTTGGGGTCGTTGATGAGCTCCACCTCGGCGGCCTTGTCCTTCTCGGGTGTGGCACCGCGCGGGCGTGTACCTGCCAGGGGCCGGATGGTGACCTTGGTGCCCGCATCGGTCTGCTCCTGGCGCACCAGGATCTCGGGGCTGGCCCCCACCACGTGGAAATCGCCGAAGTTGTAGAAATACATGTACGGCGAAGGGTTCAGCGAGCGCAGCGCACGGTACAGGCTCAAGGGGCTTTCGGTGTAGCGCTTGTGGATGCGCTGGCCCACCTGCACCTGCATGAAATCACCGGCGGCGATCAACTCCTTGGCGCGTTCCACGGCCGCCAGGTAGTCGGCCTTGGCAAAGCTGCGCTGCGCGGGGTGGCTTTCCGTGGCCTTGACCACGGGGGCGCTTACCGAATACTTGAGCTGGTCCTTGAGCTCGCGCAGGCGCTTTTGGGCCCTGCCATAGGCCTCGGGCTGGGCCGGGTCGGCATAGACTATCAGGTACAGCTTGCCCGAAAGGTTGTCGATGACGGCCAGTTCCTCGCACTGCAGCAACAGGATGTCGGGCGTTTTCAGCGTATCGGGCGGACAGGTGGTTTCGAGTTTTTTCTCGATGTAGCGCACCGTGTCATAGCCAAAGTAGCCCGCCAGACCACCGCAAAAGCGCGGCAGCCCCGGGCGCAAGGCCACCTTGAAGCGTTTCTGATAGGCCTCGATGCAATCCAGCGGATTGCCCCGCACGGTTTCCACCACCTGGCCGTCGGTGACGACCTCGGTTCTGGCGTCGGCCCCAAAACCGCTGGCGCGCAGCAGGGTGCGGGCGGGCAGGCCGATGAAACTGTAGCGGCCAAAACGCTCGCCGCCCACCACCGATTCGAGCAGAAAGCTGTGCTTGCCGCCGTCCTTGCTGTGCGCGAGCTTCAGGTAAAGCGAGAGCGGTGTTTCCAGGTCCGCAAAGGCTTGCGCCATGAGCGGAATGCGGTTGTAGCCTTCGCCGGCCAGGCATTTGAATTCAAGTTCCGTGATCACGGGGGAGAGCTCCCAACTGAGGCAGCGCGTTGTGCAAAGCGCCGCTGTTCATTCGACAGGCCCCGGCGGGGCCACGGGTGCACGCTGGGGTTCCCAGGTGCCTTCAGGCGTTCAAAAAGACAGGCTCGCGCCAGGGCCAGGCTCCCCGGTCGCTGCAACCTGTGATGAACACGTGGTGTATGAACATGGTCAAAGTGTAGCAAAGGTCTGCGGCCAATTTTGGTGCCAGCCCGCCGATCCGCGCAGCGCACCCACGCAGCGGTCAACCGCCGTTTCTAGGTTCAATGCGCATGGGCATCTGGCTGGGCCATGCGCCCGCACGCAGACTGCAAGCTCAAGGACGCCTTGCCGGGCAAGCCTGCCTGGGCGCGGATGCACAGCGCCCAGCCTCCTGATGCACCCTGCCCCCATTGCGCTGCGCTGCAACGGCGGGCAGTCGCCCATCACCACAGGCCTGCGGCAAGCTGAAGGTTCAGACCCGCAGCAACGCCAACGATTCCACGTAGCCGTCGGCGTCCACTGCCTGCACCGGCAGGCCGTGGTTGTAGCCGTAGGTGACCAACACCACGGGGCAACCTGCGGCACGGGCGGCCTGCGCGTCGTTGGAAGAATCGCCCACCATCAGCGTGCGGGCGGGGTCGGTCTGCAACGCCTCACAGGTTTTCAGAAGGGGCAACGGGTCGGGCTTCTTTCGATCGAAACTGTCGCCCCCGAAAACCTTCTCAAAATAACCGTCCAGCCCCTTGGCGCGCAGCAGTGGCACAGCAAACGAGGTCGGCTTGTTGGTCAGGCACGCCAGCCGCAGGCCAGCATCGCGCAGCGCCTGCAGGCCCGCCACCACGCCGGGATAGACATACGCATAATCGCCATTGATGGACAGGTAGTGCTGCTGGTAGCTGGGCCAGGCACGGGCGTAGAGCGCTTCTATTTCAACTGCTGCAGGCGTTTTATCCGCCTGCGTGAGCACATGGTGGAGGACCGAGCGCAGCAAATGCTCCGAGCCCTTGCCCACCATCTGCGCGATGGCTGGCGCGGCAATCGCCGGCAGCGCCAGATCGCGCAGCATGCGGTTGAGAGCCTCGGCAAAATCGCCCAAGGTGTCAATCATCGTGCCATCGAGGTCGATGATGGCGGCGTCGAGCGTGGGGCGGTCCAAATTAATAGAGTTCACAAAATGGAAATAGAGTTGGAAAATTCTGCCCGACCTATTATTTACCCGCAGAAATAGAGTTCGCAAAGACACACGGCACACATAGCAATGGTAAATTTCGGCCCTTCGTCATTCCGTATGGAACTTGACTTGAAAAATACAATGTAGTAGTCGAGCCCGGTGGGGCTTGTGGGCAACCTCACTGCGCACGTTGTGCGCCCCTGCTGGGCGCACAAGCAGAAACGCCCCACTCAATGGATGAGTGGGGCGT
>WOZN01000323.1:2267-5144 GCA_011620245.1 Acidovorax sp. | reverse complement strand
GCCGCGTGCGCCGTCGAGCTGATCCATGCCTATTCGCTGGTGCATGACGACATGCCCTGCATGGACAACGATGTGCTGCGCCGGGGCAAGCCCACGGTGCATGTGCAGTTTGGCGAGGCGCTGGCCTTGCTTTCGGGTGATGCGCTGCAGGCGTTTGCCTTCGAACTGCTCACGCCCGACGATGAGCGCATTTCCCCTGCCGTGCAGGCCACGCTGTGCCGCCAACTGGCGCGCGCCGCCGGATCGGCCGGCATGGCGGGCGGACAGGCGATCGACCTGGCCAGCGTGGGGCTGGCGCTGACGCAGGACCAGTTGAGCCAGATGCACCGCCTCAAGACGGGCGCGCTGCTGCAAGCGAGCGTGATGATGGGCGCGGCCTGCGGTTCGTCCGGCGCCGCAGCGCAAAAGGCGCTGGCGGATTACGGCGCGGCACTCGGGCTGGCGTTTCAGGTGGTGGACGATATCCTTGATGTCGTTGCCGACTCGGTAACACTGGGCAAGACCGCAGGCAAGGATGCCGCGAGCGACAAGCCCACCTATGTCTCGCTGCTGGGGCTGGCCGCCGCCAAGGCCCATGCGCAGGAGCTGCTGGCGCAGGCGCATGCCGCGCTGGCGGCGTCGGGCCTGGCCGATACGCGTGTGCTGGCGGCGCTGGCCGACATGGTGGTGAACCGATCCCATTGAAGCACCGTTCTGGTCCACGCCCGACGCATTGAATGTCAAATTGCCTGATTAGCGACATGCCTCAGACAAAGCCCGTTCGCCCTGAGCTTGTCGAAGGGCTGTCCGCAAGGAGCGCCCTGGCTTCGACAGGCTCAGCCCGAACGGATGGCGGAGCACGGCATCTGAGGTATGTCGCCTATCAAGTCAAACTGGCCTGTGGCGCTTTCGAACAAAGCGCTGCAAGCTATCAAAAATATAGTAAATGTCCATGACATCCTTCCCCCTGCTGCAGACGATCAACGACCCTGCCGACCTGCGCCGCCTGTCCCGCGCCGAGCTCAAGCAATTGGCCACCCAGTTGCGCGCGTTCATGATCGAAACTGTCTCCCAGACGGGCGGGCATCTCAGTTCCAACCTGGGCACCGTCGAACTCACCGTGGCGCTGCATTTTGTGTTCAACACGCCCGAAGACCGGCTGGTGTGGGACGTGGGCCACCAGACCTACCCGCACAAGATTCTTACCGGCCGGCGCGGCCGCATGCACACGCTGCGCCAGCTGGGCGGCATTTCCGGTTTTCCGCAGCGCGCCGAGAGCGTCTACGACACCTTCGGCACGGCCCATTCCAGCACCAGCATCTCCGCTGCGCTGGGCATGGCGGTGGCCGCGCAGCGCAAGGGCGAGGACCGGCATGCCGTGGCCATCATCGGCGACGGCGCCATGACGGCAGGCATGGCCTTCGAGGCGCTGAACAATGCAGGCGTGGCCGATGTCAACCTGCTCGTCATCCTGAACGACAACGACATGAGCATCAGCCCGCCGGTGGGCGCGCTCAACCGCTACCTGGCCCAGCTGATGAGCGGGCAGTTCTATGCGGCCGCCAAGAACGTGGGCAAGAGCGTGCTCAAGAACGCGCCGCCGCTGCTGGAACTGGCCAAGCGCCTGGAGCAGCAGGCCAAGGGCATGGTGGTGCCAGCCACTTTGTTCGAGAAATTCGGCTTCAACTACATCGGCCCCATCGACGGGCATGACCTCGATTCGCTCATTCCCACGCTGGAAAACATCAAGAGCCTGAAAGGCCCGCAGTTCCTGCATGTGGTCACCAAGAAGGGGCAGGGCTACAAGCTGGCCGAGGCCGATCCCGTGGCCTACCATGGCCCCGGCAAGTTCGATCCGGCCGTGGGCCTGGTCAAAAGCGCGACCGCGCCCAAGCAGACCTTCACGCAGGTGTTTGGCCAGTGGCTGTGCGACATGGCGGAGCGGGACGACCGGCTGGTGGGCATCACCCCGGCCATGCGCGAAGGCTCGGGCATGGTCGAGTTCCACAAGCGCTTTCCCGATCGGTATTACGACGTGGGCATTGCCGAGCAGCATGCCGTCACCTTTGCCGCGGGCATGGCCTGCGAGGGCGTCAAGCCCGTGGTGGCGATCTATTCCACTTTTTTGCAGCGCGGCTATGACCAGATGATCCACGACGTGGCGCTGCAGAACCTGCCCGTGGTGTTTGCGCTGGACCGGGCGGGCCTGGTGGGGGCCGACGGTGCCACCCATGCCGGCGCCTACGACATTCCTTTTGTGCGCTGCATTCCCAACATGAGCATGGCCTGTCCTGCCGACGAGCGCGAATGCCGCCAGTTGCTGAGCACTGCGTTCGAGCAGGACCACCCGGTTGCCGTGCGGTACCCGCGCGGCAGCGGCGTGGGCGTGGCGCCCCTGCGTGGGCTGGAGGGCCTGCCGTTCGGCAAGGGTGAGATCCGCCGGGAGTGCAAGAGTGAGGGCATGGACGGCCCGCGCATTGCCATTCTGGCCTTCGGCACCTTGCTGTACCCTGCACTGCAGGCGGCCGAGGCATTGGATGCCACGGTGGTCAACATGCGCTGGGCCAAGCCGCTGGACCAGGAGCTGCTGCTCGCAGTGGCGGCGCGCCACGATGCGCTCGTGACGCTGGAAGAGGGCGCCATCATGGGCGGCGCGGGCAGCGCCGTGATGGAGGCGCTGGCCGCCGCCAGGGTCGTGATGCCTGTCTTGCAACTGGGGCTGCCCGATAGGTTCATCGAGCATGGCGATCAGGCCAAGCTGCTGTCGCTGCAGGGGCTGGATGCACCGGGGATCGAAAGCTCCATTCGCGGGCATTTCAGCCAAGGCTGAACAGTGCGGCGTGGTGTTTCCACCCCCATAGCCCGGCTATGGGGCAAAATTGGCCCATGCCGGCATGC
>WOZN01000323.1:0-2167 GCA_011620245.1 Acidovorax sp. | reverse complement strand
TCAAGCAGCTGGTCATTGCCAGGAGACCAGGGTGCTGCCATTTTCACTGCCCGTGCTGGACGCCGCATTTCGTGCTGCCATGGAGGTGTTTGCGCAGAACGATTCTCGCAGTCCGGAGTGGAAGAAAATCTACGCAGACATGCGCAACTTTCAGCGCGATCAGATCTTCTGGTTTCGCTTTGCCGAGGCGCGCTTCGACAGTTTCATGTCGGCTCAGCGGATGTGAGCGGGCATGGCCGTATCCCCGATGCTTGCAAAAGCCTGAAGCCTTGCGCAGCTCCCAGCCTCTGCGGGGGAAAACCCGCAAGTACCGGGGGGCGTATCTTCTTACAATCGATTGCGGATGGTTAAACGCTCGGCTTGAAGTGCACAACATATTCCGGTCGAATTTTGCAAACAATATTTCGGAGAAAAACCCCTATGGATCGTCGCTCACTTATCAAGCACACGGGCATTGCCGGCGTGCTGGCTGCTGGCGTTGCGCCTGCTGTTCATGCCCAGGCTGCGGTGCGCTGGCGTCTGGCTTCCAGCTTCCCCAAGTCGCTGGACACCATTTTCGGCAGCGCCGAGTTGCTATCCAAGAACGTGAAGGCCATGTCGGGCGGCAAGTTCGAAATTTCCGTGCACCCTGCGGGTGAGCTGATGCCCGCTTTCGGTGTGGTCGATGCACTGCAATCGGACACCATCGACATGGCGCAATCGGCCGCCTATTACTTCACCGGCAAGGATCCCATTTTTGCGTTCAGCTGCGCAGTGCCTTTT
The DNA here is from genome assembly GCA_011620245.1 of Acidovorax sp. GTDB lineage: Bacteria > Pseudomonadota > Gammaproteobacteria > Burkholderiales > Burkholderiaceae_C > Acidovorax. The sequence goes on along the minus strand of WOZN01000323.1, from coordinate 1,405 downwards.
GGTTTGACCGCACGCCAGACCACATCCTGGAAGGAATACGGCAACGGCCGCAAGCTGCTGAACGCCTTTTTCGCAAAGTACAACTTCCACACCGCCAGCTCTGGCAACACCGGCACGCAGATGGGCGGCTGGTACCGCAAGGAAATCAAGACCGTGGCCGATCTCAAGGGCCTGAAGATGCGCATGGGTGGCGGTGTGTTCGGTGAGGCCATGGCCAAGCTGGGCGTGGTGTCGCAGAACATGCCTGCTGGTGATGTGTACCAGGCGCTCGAAAAGGGCACGCTGGATGCCACCGAGTTCGTCGGCCCCTACGACGATGCCAAGCTGGGCTTCAACAAGGTTGCTCCTTACTACTATTACCCCGGCTGGTGGGAAGGCGGCGCCGATCTGGAATTCTTCATCAACAACAAGAAGTTCGCTGCCCTGTCGGATGAAAACAAGGCCATCCTGAAAGCCGCCATGGCTATGTCGGCCACCGACATGACAGCCAAGTACGACGCCTGGAACCCGATCGCATTGAAGAAGCTGGTGGCCGAGAAGACCCAGCTCAAGGCTTTCCCCAAGGCCGTCATGGATGCCGGTTTCAAGGCGTGCATGGAAGTCTTTGCGGAGCACGAAGCCAAGTCGCCCGAGTTCAAGAAGATCCACCAGGACATGCGTGAGTTCCAGCGCAACCAGATCCTGTGGAACCGTTTCTCCGAGTTCCCCTACAACCAGTACATGAACGGCGTCAAGATCTGAGATCGTGAACATGTTCTGAAGATCATCCGATGCTGTCGACGGCCCTCACGGGCCGTCTCCCTCTGCCAAGCCGCGCATGTCGCGGCTTTTTCATGGGCGCTCACAATGTGGGCGCACAAGAAAAAAAGGCCCCGCAGGGCCTTTTGGAATGGATGGTGGACATGGCCTGCTGGACGGAAGCCCAAGGGGTCAACAAAACAGGTCAGTTCGCGGGCTTCTTCAGAGCGTCTTCCATCGCCTTGTGCGGGTCGTCGGCAGGCGCTGGCCCGGATTCTGGCGTTGGTGGTTCGAGACCGGGCGCTTGCGCGTCGGCGCCTGGTGCGGGTTCCTCCGTGGCCCCGGACGGTTCTCCATAGGGTTCTCCATAGGGTTCTCCATAGGATTCGCTGCCTGCCGGTCCTTCCAGCGAGTTGCGCATCTGCTCGCCAATGCTCTCCAGGTTGTATTCCACCTTGGCATCGAGCGCGCCCGTGACAATTTGCGGGAAGGCAATCAGCATGCCCACCATAATCAGCTGGATCAACAGGAATGGAATGGCGCCCTTGTAGATCTGCATCGTGGTGACGGGCTGCATGGTCTTGCGCGTGACGCGATCGATGTAGGGCTTGTCGGGCGCCACCGAACGCAGGAAGAACAGCGCAAAACCAAACGGCGGGTGCATGAA
>WOZN01000058.1 GCA_011620245.1 Acidovorax sp. | reverse complement strand
GACCCAGCCAGCCCAGTTGGGCCAGGGTGGGGGGCAACAGGGGCGCGCTGCTGTCGGCGCCCTGGCCGGCCTTGGCCTGGCGCAGGGCCTGCACCAGCTGATCCAGTTGCTGCAGGGGCAGCCCCAGGCGCTCGAACAGGCGCGAAAACTGGCGCAAGGCGCCGGCATGGACCTTGTCGCCGTCGATCAGGTTGGTCAGGTTCAGCCGCGCCTGCAGGTCGCTGATCTGGCCCGACAGAAAGGCATCGGTGGTGTCGGTGCTGGCATCGTCCACCTGGGCCATGTTGCGGTCGGCCGCCAGAAAGGTGGACAGGCGCGCCTCCTGCAGCGGCACGGCCCAGGGTTCGGCCAGATGGTCGGCGCCGCCGGTGATGCCGTCCTCGCGCAGGATCAGGCGCGACCAGTCGAGGGCGCCCACCAGAATCCAGGCCGACTGCAGGCGGGCGCGCTCAGCCGTCTCGACCTCGATGGCGCGCCATTGCTGCCACAGGGCGGCGGCGGCAAAGGTGGCCACCAGCGTCACGGTCAGCATGGCCGCCAGCAAAGCCGCGCCGCGCTGGCGGGCAAGGCCTGCGGTGTTTTTGAACCTGGAAACGGCAGTTGACCGCTTGAAAGAGAGGGTGCTGTGCGTCATGACTTGCCCCCGCCCAGCAAGGGGTTGACCCAGTCGCGCGTGACCTGCCCGGCCAGGGCCTGGCCGGGGCTGATGGTGATCTGCAGGCGCACGCCATCGGGCACGGCGGCGGTGGCGCCGCCGGGCCGGGCGTCGCTGCTGGACTGCGGGTTCGACCAGGCGCCTCCGCGGTAATAAAAGAGCTGCCAGTTGTCCAGCGGCAGCAGCACCACTTCGCTGCGCCGCTCGGTTTCGCCCGGGTTGCTGGCCCACAAGGCCGCCTGCTGCCAGGCCTGCTGCCAGTCGGCACGCGTGCGCACCGGGGGCGATTGCCAGCGCAGCCAGTGGCTGGCGCCCTGCACGTCGCGCCGGGTCCAGGCCACCACCAGGGCGCCTTCGTCGGGCATGGCGCTGCTGCGCCGCGTCATGCGCAGCACCTGGCCGTTCCAGTGCAGCGGGGTGGTGTGGGGCGTGACCAGGAGCGCATCGAGATCGTTACCCCACTGCCCCAGCGCCGCCTGCACCACCAGCAGCTCGTCGGCCCGCTGGCGGGTGGTTTCCTGCGCCCGCGCCATGCCGTCGAGCCCGCGCCAGCTCAGAATGGCCATCAGCGCCATGATGGCAATGGCGACCAGCAGCTCGATCAGGGTGAAGCCGCACTGCGCGTGCGGGCGGCGTGTGCCGCAGTGCGGGAGCGTGGGGGCCATTTCAATAGCGCCCCACGATGGTGGACAGCCGCAGCACAGAGTTTTCGCCATCGAACACCTGGGCATCCACGCGCCGGAAGCTCGGGTTCGGCGTGGGCCGCACGATCACGGCCACATCGAAGCGGCGCCCCGCCTGCTCGCAGGGCTGGGTGCTGTCGCCCACCCCCGGCATCTGGCGCGACAGGCGCACCTTGACGAGTTCGTTTTCGGCGCACAGCTGGGCCAGCATGATGTCCGATTGCCGCTGCGCATTGCGCGTCAGCGCGGTGGTGGCCTGCAGGCCCGCCAGGAGGGCGATGGCCACAATGCCCAGCGCCACCAGCACCTCGACCAGCGTGAAGCCGTGCTCTGGCGCACGCGCCATGGGCGTCACGGCAGCGGCTCCACCGTGAAAGGCCGCAGGCCGTCGGTGGCCACGCGCAGCATGCGCTCGGGGTGGGCCTGGTTGACCAGCAGCACCTGCTGCGGGCCGATCAGTGGTTCGGGCCCCAGTTGCAGGGTGGCGGGGCCGCGCACGGTGGTGCCGGCATCCAGCCACTGGCTGGGCAGCGCGTTGGCGGGCAGGCCGTCAAACCGGAAGCCCTGCGCATCGGCGCGCCAGCGCACCGGCACGCCCGTGCCACGCGACTGGGCGCGGCCCGATTCCAGCAGGGCCGCCAGCCGCGCTGCCTCGCGCTCCAACTGCACCTGCCCGCTGTCGCGCAGCGCGAGGCTGACGCCCGCCGTGGCCAGCGCCATGATGCTGATGACGATCAGCAGTTCTAGCAACGTGAAGCCGCGCGAGGAAGCGACACCCCCCTGAGCCGCTGCGCGGCTTCCCCCCTCTCTCGCTTCGCGGGAGGGGAGACGACGCCAGCGCGGCGGGGCGGCCCTTGCGCGGCGTCCGCTGGCGTGGGGCAGTGCCAATTTCATGCGCTGGGGATGCTCTGAACAGAAATCCCTACTGCCAGCTGCCGATATCCGCATCCTTGCCTTCGCCGCCCGACTGGCCATCGGCGCCGAACGACATCACGTCGATCTCGCCCTTGATGCCGGGGTTCAGGTACTGGTAAGGCCGGCCCCAGGGGTCGTTGGGCAGCTTTTCCAGGTAGGGCTTCCAGTTGCCCGGCACGGGGCCGGTGGTGGGCCTGGCGACCAGCGCCTGCAGGCCCTGTTCGGCTGTGGGGTAGCGCTGGTTGTCCAGGCGGTACAGCTTGAGCGCCTGCATCAGATTGGTGACGTCGGTGCGGGCGGCAGTGCTGCGCGCATCGTCGGCGCGGTCGAGCACGTTGGGCACGATCAGCGCGGCCAGCACGCCGATGATGACCAGCACCACCATCAGCTCGATCAGGGTGAAGCCCCGCGCCACATGCGTGGCCAGGCGGCGGCGGGTGCGGCGCAAGAGGATGAGGGGGGAGTTGTTCACTGCAGGCAGTCTCGGGATTGTCGGATCGCGTGAATCATAATCCCCTGATGGTGACCAATTCACACAGCAAATGGGGCGTGCGCCTGGGGACTCTGGCTCTCTGGGCCCTGGCCGGCGCCAGTGTGGTCTATTGGGGGCTGCGCCTGTCGGCACGGCCCGTGGGGCTGACGGTGCCGGCCGTGGCCCCGGCGCCTGTGGCGCCGGATGCGCAGGCCATGGCGCGCCTGCTGGGCGTGCCATCTGCCGATGCCGCCGCTGCCCGGGCGCCGGCGGCGTCGCTGGCCAGCCGGTTTGCCCTGATCGGCGTGCTGGCGGGCCGCAGCAGCGGCGGCGGTGCTGCGCTGATTGCGGTGGATGGCAAGCCGGCCAAACCATTCCGGGTGGGCGCTGCGGTGGACGAAGGGCTGGTGCTGCAGTCCCTGGACCCGCGTCAGGCCCGGCTGGGTGCCAGTGTGGATGGCCCCGCCACGCTGACGCTGGACATGCCCGCCAAGAACTGACGCCGGGGTGCGCCGGTGCACGGCGCTACTTCAGGTCGTGAATTGCCCATTCGCCCCAGGCCGGGGCCGCCAGTGGCCACTCGCCGGCCCTGGGCATGCGCCCCTCGCCGTGGGCCAGCAGCCAGCTCACGCACCGCGCCACGCCCGCGTGGGTGAACCACACCACATCCGTGCCGCCCCGCGCCTGCTGGCGGGCATCTTTCAGGGCGGCTGCCACGCGGGCCAGCAGCCCGGCCAGGTTGTCGCCGCCGCCGGGGCGGTGCAGCGCAAAGTCGGCAGTCCAGGCGTCGATGGCGCTTTGGCCGATGCCATTCCAGGCGCGGCCTTCCCAGATGCCGAAATCCATCTCGCGCAGGCGATCGTCCGGATGAATGGTCAAATCGGGGCGCAGCGCTTGTGTGGCAAGCGCCAGTAGCTCACATCTTTGTAGCGTTGAATGGCGTGCGGTGGCGTGTGCCGGCAAGGCCTGCGCCAGACGCTGCGCGGCCGCCTCGGTGGCGGGCCCATCGGCGGGCATGTCCAGCGTGCCATAGCAGGTGCCGGTGGCCACCACGGGCTGGGCGTGGCGCACCAGCCAGAGGCGGGCACGGGCGGGCCTGGGGAAGGTCATGCCCAGCGCAGGGCCAGCGCCGCACCCAGGTAAAAACCGATTTCGCTGACTTGCTGCGTGGCACCCAGGCAGTCGCCGGTAAAGCCCCGCAGGCGCCGCGCAAACCAGCGGGCCATCCAGGCGGCGGCGAGGCTGCTGCACCCTGTGGACGCTATTAAAAACAGAGCTGACTGCGCTTGCCAGACAAGCGCCAGAGGCACAAAACACCACAAAACGGCAGCGGCCAGCGCGGCGCCGGTGATCTGGTCGGCCAGCGGCTTGCTTTTGGATTGGGCCGTGTCGCCCACATGCGGCAGGCTGCGCACGATGAGCAGCGGCCACAGGCGCGACAGCACATGCCCGCCCACCAGCGCGGCCAGCGCGGCCAGCAGGCTGTGTGCGCCCAGCAGCGCCAGCAGGCTGAGCTTGGCCAGCAAAGCCAGCACCAGCGCCATGGCCCCAAAGGCGCCGATGCGCGAGTCTTTCATGATGTCGAGCGCCCGGTCGCGCTCATGGCCGCCTCCCAGCCCGTCGGCCACATCGGCCAGGCCATCTTCGTGAAAGCCGCCCGTCATCAGCACCGTGGCGATGGTGCAGAACACCGCCGCCACGGCCGGGGCCAGCGGGTTGGGCGCCAGGGCCCAGTGCAGAGCGGCATAGACGCCCGTGGACAGCAATGCAGCCAGCCAGCCAATGCCCGGAAAATGCGCCGCACTGGCACGCAGCATGGCCGGGCTGTAGCCCACCCATTGCGCCAGCCGGCCGGTCACCGGTATGCGCGTGAAAAACTGCACGGCCAGCAGGTAATGGCGCAGGGCTTGCATGGGCGGTGGCTGGGGACTTTTCAATTTTGATAGCTACCAGCGCTTGCTGGATAAGCGCTGGAGGCCATTTTGAGCACTGTTCCCCTTATTTCGAGCGCAGAAACAAGCGGTAAGCCGGGTTCAGCGTTTCCTCCACACAAGGGTAGCCCAGCGTGGCCAGGAAGGCGTCGAACGCCGCGGCATCTTCGGGCGGCACCTGCAGGCCCACGAGGATGCGGCCATAGTCGGCGCCCTGGTTGCGGTAGTGAAACAGGCTGATGTTCCAGGTGGGCTGCATCAGGCTCAAAAACTTGAGCAGCGCACCGGGCCGCTCGGGGAACACAAAGCGCAGCAGGCGCTCGTCCTGCGCCAGCGCCGAGTGGCCGCCCACCAGGTGGCGCAGGTGTTCCTTGGCCAGCTCGTCATGCGTCAGGTCGAGCGACTCGAAGCCATGGCGCTCGAAGTTTTTGGTGATTTTTTCCGACTCGCCCTTGCCATGCGTGGTCAGGCCCACGAACACATGGGCGCGC
>WOZN01000211.1:3253-5157 GCA_011620245.1 Acidovorax sp. | reverse complement strand
CCTGTCGCGCGCCTACCGCGTCAACCTCACCGTGCTGGCGCTGGTGGCGCTGTTCACGGGGGCATTTCTGGTGTTTTCGGTGCTGGCCCTCAGCGTGGCGCAGCGCGCGCCCCAGTTTGCACTGCTGGCGGTGCTGGGCGCCACACCGCGCCAGCGCCTGGCGCTGGTGCTGACTGAGTCGGCCGTGCTGGGGCTGGTGGGCAGCGCCGCCGGCATTGCGCTGGGCACGGCGCTGGCGGCCACCGCGTTGCAACTGCTGGGGGGCGACCTGGGTGGTGGCTACTTTGCCGGTGTGCAGCCAGCGCTGCATTGGAGCGCACCGGCGGCGCTGCTCTATGGCGCGCTGGGCGTGGCTGCGGCGCTGGTGGGCGGCTGGTGGCCCGCCCAGGCGGCCCGCCATCTGCCGCCGGCGCAAACGCTCAAGGGCCTGGATGCCGCGGCCGGCCCGGGCCCGGACGCCACTGTTGGTATCATTTTGATAGCTGCTGGCGCTTTACTGGCGGGCGCTCCACCCCTATTTGGCATTGCATTGGCCGCCTACTTCGCGATTGGCTTGCTGCTGGTGGGCGGCATTGCCCTGCTGCCCTGGGGCATGGCCTGGCTGCTGCAGCGCCTGCGCCCGTGGGTGGACGGCCACCTGCTGCTGATGCTGCCCCTGGAGCGCGCGCGCCGCATGCGCGGCACGGCCGCCATCGCCGTGGGGGGCGTGGTGGCCAGCCTGAGCCTGGCCGTGGCGCTGACGGTGATGGTGGCCAGCTTTCGCGGCTCGGTCACCGAATGGCTCGATGCGGTGCTGCCGTCCCCGCTGTATGTGCGCTCGGCCCTGAGCGCGGCGGGGGGCGAGGCGGCCTTGTTGCCGCCGGGGTTCGACGAGGCCGTGGCGCAGTTGCCTGCGGTAGCCCGCGTGCAGCCCCTGCGCGCCAGCCCGCTGCAACTGGACGCCAAACGCCCCGCCCTCACGCTGCTGAGCCGCCCACTGGCCGGCGACCCGGCCCGCTCGCTGCCCCTGGCGGGCGCGGCGCTGCCGGTGCCCGCAGGCCGCATGGGGGTTTACATCAGCGAAGCGGTGGTGGACCTGTATGGCCTCAAGCCGGGCATGGAGTGGCCCGCACTTTCAAGGTCTTTCAACCCTCTGGCGCTTGAAGGGCAAGCGCAAACAGCTGCATTTTTCATAGCAGGCGTCTGGCGCGACTATGCCCGCCAGTCGGGTGCCGTGGTCATGGACCGAGCCGACTACCTGCGCCTGACGGGCGATGCGCGTGCCAGCGACCTGGCGCTGTGGCCCCGCGAAGGCACCGACCTGGCGCAGCTGCAGCAGGCCATTCGTGCGCTGGCCGAGCCCGGCGCTGAAACAGATACAGAAATGGGCACGGGCGCAGCAGGGCTGGAGTTCATCTCGGCCGGCGCCATCCGCGAGCGCTCGCTGCGCATCTTCGACCGCAGCTTTGCCGTCACCTACTGGCTGCAGGCCGTGGCCATTGGCATCGGCCTGTTTGGCGTGGCGGCCAACTTCAGCGCGCAGGTGCTGGCGCGGCGCAAGGAGTTCGGCCTGCTGGCCCACCTGGGCCTGACCCGCCGGCAGATTTTGGCCGTGGTGGCCGGCGAAGGCGCGGCATGGACGGGCGTGGGCGCGGCGGTGGGCGTGCTGCTGGGGCTGGCCGTGGCGTTTGTGCTGGTGCATGTGGTCAACCCGCAGAGCTTTCACTGGACCATGGCGTTGCGCGTGCCTGCCGCCCGCCTGCTGGCGCTGTGCGCCGCCGTGGTGGCGTCGGGCACCCTCACGGCCTGGCTGGCGGGCCGGGCGGCAGCGGGGCAGGATGCGGTGCTGGCAGTGAAGGAAGACTGGTAGCCGCCGCCACACCCCACGCACGCCGTTGCAATGCCGCAGTGCCGCAGTGCCGCAG
>WOZN01000211.1:0-3153 GCA_011620245.1 Acidovorax sp. | reverse complement strand
TGCCGCAGTGCCGCAGTGCCGCAGGAGACAATCCACGCCATGCAGTTCACACCGCCACCCCTGGACTTTGCACCCTGCACGCGGCGCCAATGGCTGGCGCTGGCAGCGGGCGCGGGTGCCATGGGGCAGGTTGCAGCGGGGGCACTGGCGCTGCCTGCGCGGGCACTGGTCTTTCCCCGCGACCATGGCAGCCACCCGGGCCTGCACACCGAATGGTGGTACCTCACGGGCCATGCGCAGGCCGCAGGCCGCCTGTGGGGGTTTCAGGTGACGTTCTTTCGCTCGCGGGTGGACGCCACGCAAGGCCTGCAGTCGGCCTTTGCGGCAAAGCAGCTGCTGTTCGCCCACGCGGCCCTGACCGATGTGCAAGGCCAGCGCCTGCACCACGACCAGCGCATTGCCCGCGCCGGCTTTGGCGTGGCGCAGGCCAGCGAAGCGGACACCGCCGTCCGGCTGCGCGACTGGTCGCTGGCCAGGACCGCGCCGCCCTCCATTTCCTCCCATACCGGCAGCCGGTATGCCGCGCGGGTCGAGGGCGATGGCTTCGGGCTGGATCTGCAATGCGATACGCATCAGCCCCCGCTGCTGCAGGGCCGCCAGGGCCTGTCCCGCAAAGGCCCCGAGGCCACCCAGGCCAGCTACTACTACAGCCAGCCGCAACTGGCGGTGAGCGGCGCCATCATGCTGAACGGACGGCGCATGGCCATCGAAAGCGGCACCAGCGAAAGTGGCGCATCCACCAACCGCGCCTGGCTGGACCATGAATGGAGCGATGCGCTGATGCACCCCGAGGCCGTGGGCTGGGACTGGATCGGCATGAACCTCAACGATGGCAGTGCGCTCACGGCCTTTCGACTGCGGCGCGCCGACGGCTCGGCGCTGTGGGCGGGCGGCTCGTTCCGCTCTGCCGGGCAGCGAACCCAGGTGTTTGCCGACAACACCGTGGCGTTTGTCGCGCAACGCCACTGGAGCAGCCCCTCGAGCGGCGCCCGCTACCCGGTGCAATGGCAGGTGGAAACCCCCGCCGGCCAGTTTGGCGTGCGGGCATTGGTGGACAACCAGGAACTCGACAGCAGCGGCTCCACCGGAGCGATTTACTGGGAAGGCCTGTCGGAGTTGCGCGATGGGGCGGGCGCGGTGATCGGCCGGGGCTACCTGGAGATGACGGGATACAAAAAGCCGCTGCGCTTGTAACGCAGCGGCTTTCACAGAACCTGCAAAAAAAGGAAGCCTGGGGGCAAATCAGCCCTTGCTGCCCGCCCTGCGGCGCACCAGCCAGGCAATGATTTCACCCATGATGCCGCGGCGAAATAACAGCACGCAGATCACAAAGATCAGGCCCGTCACCATGGTGACCGATTCACCCAAGGTGTTGAACCACTCCACGCTGGTCAGCGAAGCGAGGATATGGCCGATCTCGCCCAGCTTGTTCTCCAGCAAGACCACCACGGCCGAGCCCACCAGCGGCCCCGACAGGGTGCCCAGCCCCCCCACCAGCGTCATCAGCACAACATGGCCCGAAGCCGTCCAGTGCACATCGCTCAATGTGGCAAAGCCCAGCACCAGGGTTTTGAGCGAGCCCGCCAGCCCCGACAGCGCGGCCGACAGCACGAATGCCAGCAGCTTGAAGCGGTTGGTGTCATAGCCCAGCGAAATGGCGCGCGGCTCGTTTTCCTTGATCGCCTTGAGCACCTGGCCATAGGGCGAGTGCACCGTGCGCACGATCAGCAAAAACGCCGCCACCACCACCACCAGCACCACGTAGTACATGGTCATGTCGTTTTGCAGATCGATCAGGCCAAACAGCTTGCCGCGCGGCACGCCCTGCAGGCCGTCCTCACCACCGGTGAAGGGCATCTGCAGGCAGATGAAAAACAGCATCTGCGCCAGCGCCAGCGTGATCATCGTGGAGTAGATGCCCACGCGGCGAATGGCAAAGAAGCCGACCACCAGCCCCAGCAGCGCGCCACTGAGCATGCCCAGCACCAGGCCAGCCTCAGGGGTAAAACCCCACACCTTCATGGACTGCCCCGCCACATAGGCAGCGCCGCCCAGAAAGGTCGCATGACCGAAGGACAGAATGCCGGCGTAGCCCAGCAGCAGGTTGAAGGCCGAGGCAAACAGTGCGAAGCACATCAGCTCCATCACGAACACCGGGTAGGCGCCCAGCAACGGGGCCACCAGCAGGCCGATGAACAACAGGCCGTAGCCGACAGCGGAAAGGTTCTTGGAATTCATGCGTGCAGCCCCTTATTTTTCTTTGCCGAACAGGCCGGCGGGGCGAATCAGGAGAACGATGACCATGATGACGAACACCACGGTCGAGGAGGCTTCGGGATAGAACACCTTGGTGAATCCTTCGACGATGCCAAGACCCAGGCCGGTCAGGATGGAGCCCATGATGGAGCCCATGCCACCGATCACGACCACGGCGAACACCACGATGATGAGGTTCTGCCCCATCAGCGGCGACACCTGGTACACCGGTGCGGCCAGCACCCCGGCAAAGGCGGCCAGCGCGGCACCAAACGCATAGGTCAGCGTGATCATCAGCGGCACGTTGACGCCGAACGCTTCCACCAGGCGCGGGTTCTCGGTGCCGGCGCGCAGGTAGGCACCCAGCTTGGTCTTCTCGATCACGTACCACGTTGCAATGCACACCGTGACGGAGGCCACGACCACCCAGGCACGGTAGTTGGGCATGACCATGAAGCCCAGGTTGGTGGCGCCTTCGAGCAACTCGGGCGTGTCGTAACCCAGGCCCGAGACGCCATAGACCGAGCGAAACGCCCCCTCGATCAGCAGCGCCAGGCCCAATGTGAGCAACAGGCCATACGAATGGTCCAGCTTGTAGATCCAGCGCAGCAGCAGCCGCTCGATCACGACCCCGAACACCCCCACCACCAGCGGCGCCAGCACCAGCATCCACCAGTAGCTGATGCCAAAGTAGTTCATGGCCATCCAGGTAATCATGGCCCCCATCATGAACAGCGCACCGTGCGCAAAGTTGTTGACGTTGAGCAGGCCGAAAATCACGGCCAGCCCGAGGCTGAGGATTGCGTAAAACGAGCCATTGACCAGCCCCAACAGGAGCTGGCTCAAAAGACCCGGCAATGAGACACCAAAAATTTCCATGGCAGGCGGCGGGTGGGA
>WOZN01000334.1 GCA_011620245.1 Acidovorax sp. | reverse complement strand
TTCAGGCTGAGCTTGGCCTGTCCTGAGCCTGTCGAAGGGTCGAAGCCCTTCGACAAGCTCAGGGCGATCGGTTCAAACTTCACAGGGCCGGATCAATAAGAACGTGTTCACGATCTCAGGGTGACTGCGGCGGGGCCGCATCAGGGCTGCGGGCCCTCCTACAATGCCCCCATGGCGAAAACCTTTGACATCTGTATCCGTGGCGCGGGCGCGGTGGGACGCACCCTGGCCTTGCTGCTCGCACGCGAGAGGCTGCGCGTCGCCCTCGTGGCTGCGCCCTCTCCCTCGGTGGTGCCCACGGGCGATGTGCGGGCTTACGCACTGAACGCGGCATCGCGCCAGTTGCTCGATTCATTGCGCAGCTGGCCCGATCCGGCCCATGCCACGGCGGTGACGCAGATGCAGGTTTTTGGCGACCAGGGTGGCGCAGTGCACTTTGATGCCGCTGCGCAGGGCGTTGACGCACTGGCCTGGATTGTGGATGTGCCCGCACTCGAAGCACGCCTGGCAGAAGCCGTGCGCTACCAGCCCCAGGTCGAATTGGTCTCCGAGCCAGTGCCGGCAGCCCTCACCGTGGTATGCGAGGGCCGGGCCAGCCGCACCCGCAGCGAGTTTGGGGTGGCATTCGAGGTCACTGCCTACGAACAGCACGCCATCGCCACGCGGCTGACTTGCGAGCACCCCCACGGCCAGATCGCCCGCCAGTGGTTTCTGCCGGACGGCATCCTGGCTTTCTTGCCACTGGACGGCGCGCAGGGGAACTCTGTCGCGGTGGTGTGGTCTGCCCTCAAGGAACAGGTGCCCCAGTTGCTGGCGCTGGCGCCACAAGAATTTACCCAGCGCCTCGAAGCCGCCAGCCAGGGCGCGCTGGGAGCCCTGCAATTGCAGGGCGAACGGGCCGCGTGGCCCTTGCAGCAGGCGCGGGCCAATCGCTGGTGCGGTGCCTTGCCGGCGCAGGGCAGCCAGCCATGCAGCTGGGTGCTGGCCGGCGACGCCGCACACAACGTGCATCCGCTGGCAGGACAGGGGCTGAACATGGGCCTGGCCGATGCGCAGACCCTGGCCCGCGTGCTGCATGGGCGCGACTACTGGCGCAATGTGGCCGACCTGCGCTTGTTGCGCCGCTACGAGCGCGAGCGCAAGGCGGCCATGCTGCCCATGGGGCTGGCCACCGACAGTCTGCAACAGCTTTTTTCGCGCACCGAAGGCCCTTGGCAAGCGCTGCGCAACTGGGGAATGAAGGGTTTTGAACGCAGTGGCCCCCTGAAGGAATGGATGGCCCGCCAGGCCATGGGAACCCACTGATACCCGCGGCTGCGAAGGCCGCGCCGCGACAACATTGAACGAGAACATGATGCAACTGATCCCCACCCTGCTGGCCGCGGCCGCTTTCGCCCTGAGTTTCGCAGCGTCCGCCCAGGAAGCAGTCCTGCGCAAAACGCTGGCCGAACGCATTCCGCAAATGGAAAAGATCGACGAGGTCCGCACCACGGCCATGCCGGGCCTCTATGAAGTGCGCATCGGCACCGACCTTTTCTACACCGACGCCAAGGGCAACTACGTCATCCAGGGTGAGCTGATCGACACCAAGGCGCGCCGCAACCTGACCGAAGACCGCATCAACAAGCTCACGGCGGTGGATTTTGCTGCCCTGCCCCTGAAGGACGCCTTCACCATCGTGCGTGGCGATGGCAAACGCAAGGTGGCGGTGTTTGAAGACCCCAACTGCGGCTACTGCAAGCGTTTCGAGCGGGATATGCAGAACGTGGACAACATCACGATCTACCTGTTTCTCTACCCCATCCTGAGCCCCGACTCGGCAGAGAAATCCCGCAACATCTGGTGTGCAAAAGACAGGGCCACCACCTGGCATGACCACATGCTGCGCGACAAGACACCCAACACCGCCAGCTGCGACACCAGCGCCTTGCAGCGCAATCTTGCGTTCGGCAAAAAGTACAAGATCACCGGAACCCCCACGCTGATTTTCACGAACGGCTCGCGCGTTCCCGGAGCCATCAGCGCCCAGGATGTGGAAAAACGCCTGGCCGAAGCCGGTGGCGCCCCGAGCAGCAACTGAGTTCACGCGAGGGGGCCACCCCCTCGCCACCCTTCGAGCCCCGAGACCCCACGGGTGAAATGCGCATTTGCGCCAGGCACCCGCCCTTCCGCGACGCCGCATCCATGCCCACCATCCCCGCCCCCGCCACGCAGGCCCCTGTTCATTACCGCGTGGAAGCCACCGACCTGCATGCACGCCTGTTCACCGTCACGCTGACCGTGGCGCATCCACAGGCGCAGCAGGAGTTGTCGCTTCCCGTCTGGATACCCGGCAGCTATCTGGTTCGCGAGTTTTCCAGGAATCTTCAGCGCCTGGCTGCACAGCAGGGCCGGCGCGCTGCTCCACTGGTCCAGCTCGACAAGCACCGCTGGCAGGCCACCTGCCGCACCGACCGGCCCCTTGTGCTTACCTATGAAGTGTGCGCCTACGACACCTCTGTGCGCACGGCGTGGCTGGATGCCTCGCGCGGCTTCTTCAACGGCACCAGCGTCTGCCTGCGGGTGCACGGACAGGAAGATGCGCTCCATGCGCTCGACATCGCCAGCAATGCGGCCACAGCCCATTGGTCCGTCGCCACGGGCCTGACGCCGCAGACCATCGACAGGAAGGGCTTTGGTGTCTATGCAGCAAGCCATTACGACGAACTGGTGGACTGCCCGGTCGAAATGGGCACCTTCTGGATTGGCCGCTTCACCGCCTGTGGCGTGCCCCACCGCTTTGTGGTGGCCGGTGCCGTGCCATCCTTTGACGGCAAACGCCTGCTGGCCGACACCCAAAAAATCTGCGAGGCCGCCATCCGCTTCTGGCACGGCAAGGGCAAGCCGCCCTTCAAGAACTACCTGTTCATGCTCAATGCCGTTCACGACGGCTATGGCGGCCTGGAACACCGCAACTCCACAGCCCTGATCTGCGGCCGGCGTGACCTGCCCCGCACGGGCGAAGCACGCGCCAGCGATGGCTACACCACCTTGCTCGGACTCATCAGCCACGAATATTTCCACACATGGAACGTCAAGCGCCTGCGTCCGGCAGAGTTTGCGCAGTACGACTACAGCCAGGAAAACTACACCCAGCTGCTGTGGTTCTTCGAGGGGTTCACCAGCTATTACGACGACCTGCTGCTGCGCCGCGCGGGCCTGATCGACGATGCCACCTTCCTCAAGCTGCTGGCCAAAGCCACCAACCAGGTCCTGCAGACACCGGGCCGCAGCGTGCAAACGCTGGCGCAGGCCAGTTTCGATGCCTGGGTCAAGTACTACCGCCAGGACGAAAACACCCCCAATGCCACGGTGAGCTACTACACCAAGGGCTCGCTGGTCGCCCTGTGTCTGGATCTGACACTGCGCCGTGAAGGCAAGGCCACACTCGACGACGTGATGCGCGCCCTGTGGAAGCGCTGCGCCGGCGGCCCCATGACCGAGGCCGATCTGCGCGCCGAACTGGCCACGCTGGCGGGGCGGTCTTTTGATAGCGAGCTGGACCAATGGGTGCACAGCACGGCCGAACTGCCGCTCGCCGGGCTGCTGGCCGCCCACGGTGTGGCACTCAAGCCCGAGCAGCCCCAACTGGCGCAGCGCCTGGGCCTGCGCGTCACGGAAAACCACAGCGTGCAGATCAAGACCGTGCTGCGCGGCGGGCCCGCCGAAAAAGCGGGCATGGCTGCTGGTGACGAATGGCTGGGCGTGCAAGTGCAGGGCCAGGGCTGGCGCATTGCCCGGCTGGAGGATGTGGCGTTCTATGCCGGCCCGGCCACGCAGATCACCGCCGTGGTGGCACGCGATGGTCGCCTGCTGCAACTGCCACTGGCACTGCCGGCCGTTGCACCTGCCCAGGCCAAGCCGTCCGGGCAACGCAGCCGCAAGGCGCCTGCGGCAACGCCAGACACGATCAGCCTCACCGCAACTGATAGCGCCGCGCTCGCACGCTGGCTGGCCTGAGAGGCTGAGGTCGTGAACAAGTTCTGAGAACAGGTTCCATTGCTGAGCACAACCAGCCCGGCTTCGCGCTTCGGCTTCGGTATAGTCCCCAAAGTTGTCTGAATGAATCATCAACCCAGGAGATTGCATGGCCTACGAAACCGTTGAAGTTCGCATCGAAGCGGACAAGGTTGGCGTCATCACGCTGAACCGCCCCAAACAACTCAATGCACTGAACGACCAGCTCATGAACGAGCTGGGCGAGGCGCTCAAGGCGTTCGATGCCGATGAAAAGATCGGCTGCATCATCATCACGGGCAGCGAAAAGGCATTTGCCGCTGGCGCCGACATTGGCGCCATGGCCAAATACAGCTTTGCCGACGCCTACAAGGGCGACTTCATCACCCGCAACTGGGAAACGATACGCTCCATCCGCAAACCCGTGATTGCCGCCGTGAGCGGCTTTGCGCTGGGCGGCGGCTGCGAACTGGCAATGATGTGCGACTTCATCATCGCCGCCGACAATGCCAGGTTCGGCCAGCCCGAAATCAAGCTCGGTGTCATTCCAGGCTGTGGCGGCACGCAGCGCCTGCCGCGCGCGGTGGGCAAGTCAAAAGCCATGGACATGGCCCTCACCGCGCGGATGATGGACGCAGTGGAGGCCGAACGCGCAGGCCTCGTGAGCCGCGTGGTCGCGCTGGACAAACTGATGGAAGAAGCCTTGGGCGCAGCCCTGGTCATTGCGAATTTCTCGCAGATCGCGGTGATGGCCGTCAAGGAGTCGGTGAACCGAGCCTTTGAAGGATCGCTCTGCGATGGCGTGATGTTCGAGCGCCGCCTGTTCCATGCGCTGTTCGCCACCCAGGACCAGAAGGAAGGCATGGACGCATTTTTGAACAAGCGCCCGGCGAACTTCACACACCAATAAATATTGTTCTATAATTTTGGACTGCGGTGGTATAGCTCAGTTGGTTAGAGCGCAGCATTCATAATGCTGATGTCGGTGGTTCAAGTCCACCTACCACCACCACAAACCAAAAAGGCCAGCCTCGCGCTGGCTTTTTTCTTGCCCCTACTTGATTGGCAACATATCTCAGATAAAACCCGTTCGCCCTGTGCCTGGCGTGCCCTGAGCCTGTCGAAGGGTCGAAGGGCTCAGCCCGAACGGATGGGATGAGAT
>WOZN01000015.1 GCA_011620245.1 Acidovorax sp. | reverse complement strand
CGCAGTACCGGGGCGAGGGCTACACCGGCCCCGACGGGGCGGGCGACCGGTTCAAGGATTTTCCGCACGACGTGAAGGGCAACAACGAGCTGCTCAGCATCACGCGGCCCGATGTGATCCGCGACATCCACGAGCGCTACCTGGCCGCTGGCGCCGACCTGATCGAGACCAACACCTTCGGCGCCACATCGATAGCGCAGGAGGACTACAAGATGGCCCACCTGGCGCGCGAGATGAACCTGAAATCCGCCCAGCTCGCGCGTGCCGCCTGCGACAAATATTCAACGCCCGACCACCCCCGCTTCGTGGCCGGCGCCCTGGGCCCCACGCCCAAGACGGCCAGCATCAGCCCCGACGTGAACGACCCCGGCGCGCGCAATGTCGATTTTGAGCAACTGCGCGCCGCCTATTACGAGCAGGTGGAGGCTTTGGTGGAGGGGGGCGTTGACGTGCTGCTGGTCGAGACGATTTTTGACACGCTCAACGCCAAGGCCGCGCTGTTCGCCATCGACGAGTTTTTTGAAAAAAGCGGCGAGCGCCTGCCGCTCATCATCAGCGGCACGGTCACCGACGCCTCGGGCCGCATCCTCAGCGGCCAGACGGTGACGGCTTTCTGGCACAGCGTGCGCCATGCACGGCCACTGGCGATTGGCCTGAACTGCGCCCTGGGCGCCACGCTGATGCGCCCCTACATCCAGGAGCTCAACCGCGTGGCCGAGGACACCTTCATCAGCTGCTACCCCAACGCCGGCCTGCCCAACCCGATGAGCGACACCGGCTTTGACGAGACGCCCGAGGTCACCAGCCGCCTGGTGCACGAGTTTGCCGCCGAGGGGCTGGTGAACATTGTGGGCGGCTGCTGCGGCACCACGCCGGATCACATTGGCGCCATTGCCAAGGCCGTGGCGCCGGTCAAGGCGCGGCAGCTGTTCTACCGCGAAGCCGCCTGAACCGGCCCGAAGCGGGCGCACAGCCCGCAGTCCACCACCGGCCGCGCTGGGCGGCGAAACGGCGCACATGATCAAGCACCTGCAGCTCAAGAACCTCAAGGCCTGGCGCGACAGTGGCAGCGTGCGGCTGGCGCCGGTCACCATGCTGCTGGGCAGCAACTCATCGGGCAAATCCACCCTGCTGCAAAGCCTGCTGCTGCTCAAGCAGACAGCGGCCGCGCCCGATCGCACGGTGCACCTGAATCTTGGTGGCGACGAGGCCAACGACCTGGTCAGCCTGGGCGGCTTTGACGCCGTGCTGGCGCATGGCACCGCGGCGCCGCGCCAGTTCGAGATCGCGCTGGAGTTCGAGCGCCCCGAGGGCGAGCGCGTGCGCCACGGCCGCTTTGCCTGCAGCTACGGCCAAACGGCCAGCGGTGCCGTGGTGGTGCAGGCGCTGTCGCTGTCCACCGTGGCGCGGCAGTTCCGGGCCGTGCGCCGCGAGCGCGGGGCCTATGCGGTGTGGGTGGATGACGAGCCCCGGCCGCGCGGCAAGGGGCCGCAACTGGCGCCCGAGCGTTCGATTGCGTTCTCGGCCGAAGCCATCGCCCTGCTGGGCCCCGATGGCGCGCACCTGCAAGACCTGAGCCTGGCCCTGCGCCGCGAACTGGAGGCCATCGTTTACCTGGGCCCGCTGCGCCAGCGGCCTGCGCGCGACCAGGTGTGGCGCAAGGGCGCGTCCGGCTCCGTGGGGGCAGAGGGCCAGCAGGCCATCGACGCCCTGCTGGCCGACGCCTTGCAGCCGGGTGCGGGGCAGGGTGCGGTGCTGCGCAGCGTGTCGGCGGGGCTGCAGCGCATGGGCCTGGCCGACCGCATCGAGGTGCGCCAGCTGGGGCGCTCCAGCCGCTACGAACTGCTGGTGCACAAGGATGGCGTTGCCGCCAACCTGCGCGATGTGGGGGTGGGCGTGGCGCAGGTGCTGCCGGTGCTGACGGTGGCCTATGGCGTGCCGCCGGGCAGCACGGTGCTGCTCGAAGAGCCCGAAATCCACCTGCACCCGCTGGCCCAGGCGGTGCTGGCCGAGCTGTTTGCCGAGGTCAGCCAGCAGCGCCAGGTGCAGTTGCTGGTGGAGACGCATTCCGAGCACCTGTTTCGCCGCATGCAGACCCTGCTGGCGCGCCGCCAGACCACCACCGCGCAATGCCAGATGCTGTTTGTGGAGCGGCAGGGCGCCAACGCCCGGCTGGTGCCGCTGGAACTGGACGAATTCGGCGCCGTGCGCAACTGGCCGCCGCGCTTTTTTGGCGATGCCATGGGCGAGGCGCGCGAGCAGGCCCGCGCCCGGGCGCAACGCATGCGAGAAGCCGCCGGTGGCTGAGCCTAATGCCCACGCGGGCCTGCCCATGTCTTTGCCCAAATCCCTGCCCGCCTCGCGGCTGGTGGACACCAACGTGCTGATTGTGGCCAGCGCCGCCGATGCCGGCTCGCCCTTTCGCCCCGAGGGCACGCCGGTGGACGACACCGCGCTGCGCCAGCGTGTGTTCGACTGGCTGGAGGCCTTTGAGGCCGACCCCGCGCGCCACGCCGTGCTCGACGCCGGCTGGCAGGTATGCGGCGAATACGGGCACAAGCTCTCGGAGCAGGACTATGGCTGGCTGGTCATCATGCACAAGATCGACCACAACGAGGTGGTCTGGGTGGATGTGCAACCCGATGCCGATGGCAACGCCGTGCTGCCCCCCGCGCTGGCCAGCGCCGTGACCGACCTGGCCGACCGCAAGATGGTGGCGGCGGCCCTGGCCGCGCTCGAACTGGGCAGCGCCTGCAAGCTCACCAATGCCAGCGACACCGACTGGCTCGACTGCCAGAAGGCGCTGCGCGCGGTGGGCCTGGAGGTGGAGAATTTGTTGAACGACTGGCTGGTGGCGCGTTGGCACACCAAGCATGGAAAAAAGGCGCGATATGACTGATTTCTTCCGTTTTCCGCACACCCCGCACATCGCGTGGCTGGCCACCGGGGCGCCGCGCGACGACAAGGTGCTTTCGCCCGACGAGGCGCATGAGTTGCTGGCCGGCGAGGTGGTGCTGGAGGAAAAGCTCGACGGCGCCAACCTGGGTTTTTCAGTGTCGCCCGATGGCGTGCTGCGCGCGCAAAACCGTGGCCAGTATCTGCCGCAGCCCTTTCATGGACAATTCGCCCGCCTCGGCCCCTGGCTGGCCGCGCACGAAGACAAGCTGTTTGATGCGCTGGGCAGCGACCTGGTGGCGTTTGGCGAATGGTGCGCCGCCCGCCACTCGCTGGACTACGCCGCGCTGCCCGACTGGTGGCTGCTGTTCGACGTGTACGACCGCAGCGCGGGCCGGTTCTGGAGCACCACGCGGCGCAACGACTGGGCGGCCCGCATGGGCTTTGCGACCGTGCCGTGCCTGTATGCCGGGCCGGTGGATCTCGACCAGCTGCGCGAACGCGTGCACGCAACGCACAGCCAGTTCCGCCAGGGCAACCTGGAGGGCATCGTGATCCGGCGCGAAAACGCCGACTGGCTGGAGCAGCGCGCCAAGCTGGTGCGCGCCGATTTCACCCAGACCATCGAAGAGCACTGGCGCAGCCGTGCGCTGGAGTGGAACCGGGTCGAGTGAACCTGGTTCAGCGGCAGCAGGCTGCTAGGACAGCCTCCCAAGCGCATGGGCGCGATATGCAATTGCGCCTGGACCCTTGGGTGCAGATGGCCGCCCTGCAGGCCAGCGGGCAGGGCCTGTGGCCATGCCCCCGGCCGCCATCAGGGATACAGACCGCGCATCTCGCGCGCGTGCAGGATGCGCTGGCAGGCCACGATGAAGGTGGCCGTGCGCACGGTGACCTTGTGCTCCTGCGCCACCTGCCAGATGCCGGCAAAGGCCTCTTTCATGATGCGCACCAGGCGGGCGTTGATTTCGTCCTCGCTCCAGAAGAAGCTGGAGAAATCCTGCACCCATTCGAAGTAGCTCACCGTCACGCCGCCGGCGTTGGCGATCACGTCGGGTATTACGAGCACGCCGTTGTCTTGCAGGATGTCGTCGGCCTCGGTGGTGGTGGGGCCGTTGGCGCCCTCGATGACCATGCGGGCCTTGATCCGGCCGGCGTTGGCGCTGGTGATCTGGCCTTCGAGCGCGGCGGGGATGAGGATCTCGCAGTCCACGCCCCAGAAGGCCTCGTTGTCCAGCCGGTCTGCGCCGGCAAAGCCGTCCACGCCCCCGGTTTCCTTCACATGCGCCAGCAGGGCCGGCACATCCAGGCCCGCTTCGCGGTGGATGCTGCCGGTATGGTCCTGCACGGCCACCACGCGGGCGCCGGCCTCGGCAAACAGCTTGCCGGCAATGCCGCCCACGTTGCCAAAGCCCTGCACGGCCACGCGCGCGCCCTCGATCTTGAGGCCGATGTGGTGCGCCGCCTCCACGCCCACGGTGAACACGCCGCGGCCCGTGGCCTCGCGCCGGCCCAGCGAACCGCCCAGGTCCACGGGCTTGCCGGTGACCACGCCGGTGGCGGTGGCGCCTTCGTTCATGGAATAGGTGTCCATCATCCACGCCATGATCTGCTCATTGGTGTTGACGTCGGGCGCGGGGATGTCCTTGGAGGGGCCGATGATGATGCCGATCTCGCTGGTGTAGCGGCGCGTCAGGCGCTCCAGTTCGCCCAGCGAGAGCTGCTTGGGATCGACGCGGATGCCGCCCTTGGCGCCGCCATAGGGCACGTTCACCGCCGCGTTCTTGATCGACATCCAGGCCGACAGGGCCATCACCTCCGACAGCGTCACGTCCTGGTGAAAGCGCACGCCGCCCTTGCCGGGGCCGCGCGAGGTGTTGTGCTGCACCCGGTAGCCCTCGAAGTGGGCGATGGTGCCGTCGTCCATGTGGATCGGCACGTCGACGATCAGCGAGCGCTTGGGACGCTTGAGCGTTTCCACCCAGCGCGCCAGGTGCCCCAGATACGGGGTGACACGGTCCACCTGCCGCAGGTAGTTGCCCCAGGCGCCGAGCTTGTCGGCCTGCAGGTAGGAGGGCAGGAGATGGGTGGCGGGCGTGCCCGGCGTTCCGTTGGGGTGCGGCATGGCAGGTTCCTTGTGGGATCGGTTGAGATGGTGGTGAAGCGTATGCCTGCGGCGGCGGGCTGTCCATGGCCTGTGCGCCAGTGGTCATGCGCCGTTTGCATGATGTGCCAACCGCCAGGGCGCTCTCTTTGCTCATTAAAAGATAGCTGCAGGC
>WOZN01000239.1 GCA_011620245.1 Acidovorax sp. | reverse complement strand
GGGGGCTTGAAACCTTCACCACCTGCCCATAAGTTCGGCCTGCCGTTGTCGGCAGGTCTGCGCTGCGCTTTTGCCCTGCCGCGCATATTTCACATGACTTGCGCAAAACAGGCCCAGGCAAGCCGCCTGCCACAAAGGCATGTGCCGTTATGGCATCCTTATCTGCGTAAATCCTCCTATTTCATTGATTCCAACGCGAGAAAAAATCACCATGAGCAAACAAACCCTGTCGTTTCAGGCCGAAGTTGCCCAGCTGCTGCATCTGGTCACCCATTCGCTTTATTCCAACCGGGAAATCTTCCTGCGCGAACTGATCTCCAATGCTTCGGACGCCTGC
Organism: Acidovorax sp.; assembly: GCA_011620245.1. Classification (GTDB taxonomy): domain Bacteria; phylum Pseudomonadota; class Gammaproteobacteria; order Burkholderiales; family Burkholderiaceae_C; genus Acidovorax. Next base: position 4,861 of record WOZN01000239.1, on the reverse strand, counting down.
GACAAGCTGCGCTTCGAGGCGCTGAACAACAACGCGCTGTACGAGGACGCCCCCAACCTGGAAGTGCGCGTGAGCTTTGACGAGGCGGCCAAAACGCTCACCATCACCGACAACGGCATCGGCATGAGTGCGCAGGAGGCCATCGACCACTTGGGCACCATCGCCAAGAGCGGCACCAAGGACTTCGTGGGCAAGCTCTCGGGCGACCAGAAACAGGACGCCCAGCTCATCGGCCAGTTCGGCGTGGGCTTTTACTCGGGCTTCATCGTGGCCGACAAGATCACCGTGGAATCGCGCCGCGCGGGCCTCAAGGCCGAGGAAGGCGTGCGCTGGGTGAGCAGCGGTTCAGGCGACTTCGAGGTCGAAACCATCACCCGCGCCGCGCGCGGCACCAGCGTCATCCTGCACCTGCGCGAAGACGCCGAGGAATACCTCAACGCCTGGAAGCTCAAGCAGGTCATCAGCAAATATTCCGACCACATCAGCCTGCCCATCCTCATGGAGAAGGAGGAGTGGAAGGAGGGCGAGAAGGAGGGCGAGCCGGGCCAGATGGTCAAGACCGGCGAGTGGGAGACCGTCAACAAGGCCAGCGCCCTGTGGACCCGGCCCAAGAAGGACATCACCGACGAGCAATACCAGGAGTTCTACAAGTCCATCAGCCACGACTTCGAGAACCCGCTCGCCTGGAGCCACAACCGCGTCGAAGGCAACACCGAGTACATACAACTGCTCTACATTCCCGCCAAGGCGCCGTTCGACCTGTGGAACCGCGACAAGAAGGCGGGCGTGAGGCTGTACGTCAAGCGCGTGTTCATCATGGACGACGCCGATGCGCTGATGCCCAGCTACCTGCGCTTTGTGAAGGGCGTGATCGACTCGGCCGACCTGCCGCTGAACATGAGCCGCGAGCTGCTGCAGGAAAGCCGCGACGTGCGTCTGATCCGCGATGGCTCGGTCAAGCGCGTGCTGTCCATGCTCGAGGACCTGGCCAGGCATGACAAGCATGATGCCCCCGCGGAAGGCGCCGAAGGCGTGCAGGACGTGGTCAGTGCCGAGGACAAGGCCAAGGAAGGCAAATACACCCAGTTCTATGCCGAGTTCGGCGCGGTGCTCAAGGAGGGCCTGGGCGAGGATTTCGCCAACCGCGAGCGCATCGCCAAGCTGCTGCGCTTTGCCTCCACCACCACCGACAGCGTGAGCGTGTCCTTCCAGGACTACAAGGCACGCATGAAGGAGGGGCAGGAGGCCATCTACTACATCACCGCCGACACGCTGGCCGCCGCCAAGAACAGCCCGCAGCTCGAGGTTTTCAAGAAGAAGGGCATCGAGGTGCTGTTCATGACCGACCGCGTGGATGAATGGGCGCTGAACTACCTGCACGAGTTCGATGGCACGCCGCTGCAGTCCGTGGCCAAGGGCTCCGTGGACTTGGGCAAGCTGCAGGACGAGGCCGAGAAGAAGGCCTTTGATGAAGCCGCCGAAGCCTTCAAGCCCGTGCTGGCCAAGCTCAAAGAGGCCCTGAAGGACAAGGCCGAAGACGTGCGCGTGAGCACGCGCCTGGTCGATTCGCCCGCCTGCCTGGTGGTGCAGGACGGTGGCATGAGCACGCAGCTCGCGCGCCTGCTCAAGCAGGCCGGCCAGAAGGCCCCCGATACCAAGCCCGTGCTGGAAGTGAACCCTGAGCACCCGCTGGTCAAGAAACTCGACGGCAGCATGCATTTCCATGACCTGGCGCATATCCTGTTCGACCAGGCCCTGCTGGCCGAAGGGGGGTTGCCGGAAGACCCCGCCGCCTACGTCAAGCGGGTGAATGCCTTGCTGGCCTGAGCCAGCCACGCGATAAGCGCGGCATCAGGCGCGTGGTTTCCGGGCCTGGCCCAGGAACCGCGGCCAGCCATTGCGCGCCCTGGCCGCTTCACGCTACCAGCGGCTCTTCCTGCATCGCCTCGATCTGCTCGTGCAGCATGTCCACCTGGCCGCGCCAGTAGTCGCTGCTGCCAAACCAGGGGAAGTTGATGGGGAAGATCGGGTCTTGCCAGCGCCGCGCCAGCCAGGCGCTGTAGTGGATCAGGCGCAGCGTGCGCAGCGGCTCGATGAGCGCCAGCTCGCGCCGGTCGAAGGGGCGGAACTGTTCGTAGCCGTCGAGCAGTGCGCTGAGCTGGTGCGTGCGCTGGCGCCGGTCGCCGGACAGCAGCATCCACAAATCCTGCACCGTCGGGCCCATGCGCGCGTCGTCCAGATCGACAAAATGCGGGCCGCCGCGCCCCCATTCATCCAGTGGCGTCCACAGGATGTTGCCGGGGTGGCAGTCGCCATGCAGGCGCAGCATGGTGGCGTCTTTCAGGTGCAGGCGGTCGGGGCCGTGTGCCAGGTGGGTGTGGCCGCCGATCAGCGAGAGCGCCTGTTCGCAGGCAGTGCGCCACGCCGACCGCACATCCAGCGGGATCAGCTCGTGGGCCAGCAGCCAGTCGTGCGGCTCCGAGCCAAAGCTGTGCAGGTCCAGCGGCGGGCGGTGCACGAACGGCCGCGCCGCCCCCACGGTGTGGATGCGCGCCAGGAAGCGGCCGATCCATTCGAGCACTTCGAAGTCATCCAGCTCGGGCTGGCGCCCGCCCCGCCAGGGGCTGACCGAGAACGCGAAGCCGCCAAACAGGTGCAGCGTGCGCCCCGCCAGTACCAGCGGGCCTACGGCGGGCACCTCGGCTGCCATCAGATCGGCGGCAAAGGCATGCTCTTCGAGAATCTGCGCCTCGCTCCAGCGGCCGGGCCGGTAGAACTTGGCGACCACGCGCTCGCCGTCTTCCAGCGTCACCTGGTACACGCGGTTTTCGTAGGACGAGAGCGCCATCAGCCGGCCATCGCCATACAGGCCCACGCTGGCCAGTGCGTCGAGCACCCGGTCGGGCGTCAGGGTGGAAAAAGGGTGCAGGCCAGGCGTTTCGGGGGGAATGTTCATCGGGCCATTGTCGCCCGGCTGCGGTGTGGCGGCTTGGATCGTGAACAGGTTTTTACTCGCTGTATTCGCGCGCCAGCTGGGCAAAGGGCAGCGCCTGCTTGACCAGGATGACGGTGCAGGGCGCGTCGCGCGCCACGCGCATGGGCACGGTGGCAATGAAGCGCTGGGTCTGCAGCCCGTGCGTGGCGGCGCCCAAAATCATCATGCTGACCTGGTTGCCCTCGGCATAGCGCACCAGCGCGTGGGCCACGTCGCCCGATTCGAGCACATGGTAGCTGACGCTGTGGCCGGCCAGACCGAGCGGTTCGGCCCATTGCCTGAGCCGCGCGCGGTGCTGGCGGTGCAGGGCGGTTTCGCTGCGCTCGCTGTCGGTGCTGCTGCTGGCCGTGGGCGATATCACGGTGACGCAGGCCAGCCGCGCGCCCGGGCGGATGCCCAGCGAGCGGGCCACGGCCTGGCGCAGCGAGTACATGGTGGCGTCGGTCACGTCGTCGTGCGGCACCGCCACCATGACGATGGGCACCTCTTCGATCTGGCGCGTGGGCAGCGGGCTGGGCTGGTAGTGCATGCCCGCGGCCTTGATCCAGCGCTTGAAATGCGCGCGCAGCCCCGGCCCGCGCAGGCTCCGTCCGCGCTCGGTGATGGGCACCTGGTCGGGGTAGGTCAGGTCGAACGCCAGGTGCGCGGCCGAGGGGTAGCGCTGCGCGGCCTCGGGCTCCAGGCAGCGCAGGATGATTTCCTGCAGCCATTCGGGCAGGTCGGGGCGGTGCTGGCGCGGCGGCGCGGGCGTCATCCACAGGCGCTGGCGCAGGCCGCCCTGTGTGGTGGGCGCACCAAAAGGCAATTCGCCGGTGGCCAGCTCATAAAGCATGACGCCAATGGCGAAGATGTCGCTGCGCGGGTCGCCACGCACGCCCACCACCTGCTCGGGGGCGATCCAGGCCGGCGAGCCCACGGCGCGGCGCAGTTCTTCGGCCAGCAGGTCGGGGTAATGCGCATGGCAGGACAGGCCAAAGTCGAGCAGCACGGCATGGTCGTCGTGGGTGAACAGCACATTGCCGGGTTTCAGGTCGAGGTGGCAGACGTTTTGCTGGTGCAGGCTGTGCGCGGCACGACCCATGGCGGCGCCCAGGCGGGCGATGGTTGCGACGTCGGGGCGCTCGGCTGCATCCAGCCAATGCTGCAGGGTGTGGCCGCTGCAATATTCCATGACCAGGTAGGGGATGCGCTCCAGGTCGCCCGCGGCCACAAAGCGCGGCACATGCGGGCCGGTGAGCACGGACAGGATCTGCAGCTCGACCTCGAAGCTGATGATGTTCTCGGCGCCGTCGCCCGCCGTCATGCGCGGGATTTTCATGGCCAGCGGAAAACCCGGGTTGGGTGGGCCCACGGCGTATTCCACGCGGTAGACATGGGCCATGGCGCCCGAATGGATGCATTCGAGCACGGTGAAGCCATCGACTTCGGTGCCGGGTTCGAGCAGCTTCATCGGCCCAGCTCCAGGCGCTGGGCAAAGTCATCGGGCATGGCGCCGGTGGCGCGGATGGCGGCAGCGGCCGTGGCATGGTCGTAGGGCACGCGCTCAAAGCGCAGCAGCCAGGCATCGGTGTCGAGCAGGGCGTACATGGCGCGCGGGTCGCCGTCGCGCGGCTGGCCCACCGATCCGATGGTGGCCACCCATTGCCGGCGCGGTGGCACCGGAATCGCCACGCCCGGCTGGGGCGCAAAGCGCATGAGCCCGCGCCCGGTGCCACGGTAGTAAAGCGTCTGCTGGTGCACATGGCCGCAAAACACATGGCGGATGCCGGGGCGCCGGGTTGCGGCGTCCAGGCATTGCTGCGCCACCGCTTCGTTGTCCACATAGCGCCAGCGCTCGGGGGCGTCGGCGCTGGCATGCACCAGCAA
>WOZN01000432.1 GCA_011620245.1 Acidovorax sp. | reverse complement strand
GACGACACGCGCATCAAGGCCGTGCGCCCGCTCATCACCCCCGCGCTGCTGCAGGAATGGCTGCCCGCACCCGACGCCGCACAGGGCCTGGTGGAAGCCAGCCGCGCCGCCATCTCGCGCGTGCTACACGGGCAGGACGACCGGCTGATCGTGGTGGTGGGGCCCTGCTCCATCCACGACCACAGCCAGGCGCTGGAATACGCGCACGCGCTCAAGGCCCAGGCCGATGCGCTCGGCAATGAGCTCATCCTCGTGATGCGCGCCTATTTTGAAAAGCCCCGCACCACGGTGGGCTGGAAGGGCTACATCAACGACCCGCATATGGACGGCAGCTTTGCCATCAACGAAGGGCTGGAGCTGGCGCGCCAGTTGCTGCTGGATGTGCTGGCAGTGGGCCTGCCGGTGGGCACCGAGTTTCTCGACCTGCTGTCGCCGCAGTTCATCAGCGACCTGGTGAGCTGGGGCGCGATCGGTGCCCGCACGACGGAGAGCCAGAGCCACCGGCAACTCGCATCGGGCCTGTCATGCCCCGTGGGTTTCAAGAACAGCACCGATGGCGGCGTGAAGGTGGCCAGCGACGCCATCGAGGCCGCGCAGGCGTCGCACGCCTTCATGGGCATGACCAAGATGGGCCAGGCCGCCATTTTTGAGACGCGCGGCAACCGCGACTGCCATGTGATCCTGCGCGGTGGCAAGCAGCCCAATTACAGCGCGGCCGATGTGGACGCCGCCTGCGCCATGCTCCAGGCCGCCGGCCTGCGCCCGCAGCTGATGATCGACGTGAGCCACGCCAACAGCAGCAAGCAGCACCAGCGCCAGATCACGGTGGCCGCCGAGGTGGCCCGGCAGATTGCCGGCGGCGACGCGCGCATCACCGGCCTGATGATTGAAAGCCACCTGCAGGAGGGCCGCCAGGACATCTTGCCCGGCCAGCCGCTGCGGCACGGGGTTTCGGTCACCGACGCCTGCATCAGCATGGCGCAGACGGTGCCGGTGCTCGAAAACCTGGCAGCCGCGGTGCGGGCCCGGCGCCAGAAACTGGCTGCATAGCGGGCGCCCGGGCGGGGCACCTGAAGACGGCTTTATTGCTGCGGCCCGCTGAAGTCTGAACCGATCGCCCTGAGCCTGGCCTGAACGGTAGTTAACGGTAGGCGGATTAATAAAACATGTTCACGATCTTACGGTGTAGTATTAACACCTAGTTATTAACATCTAGTTGCAAAAAAAGCCCTCTTTCAGCATACCGCACCAGCCCATGGTTCCTCCCCGGGAAGCGGACCTCTGCCCCGGCCCTGGTCTTTTCATCGTTCAACCGGATTTCCGTTCCTTGCGTTCTGGTGACTCCATGCAGGCAATGCCACTTTCCATTCCCACCTCACCGTGCCGCCTTTGCGGCCCAGGGGGTTAACGCGGATGCTGCCGGCGCAAAACGACCCCCAGGAAGCTGCGCGCCTGAATGCGTTGCAGTCTTACGCCATTCTGGACACGCCGGCCGAAGAAGCGTTCGAACAGCTGGCCATCCTGGCTGCGCGCATCTGCAACACGCCGATGGCGATGATCAATTTTCTGGACAGCGAGCGCCAGTGGTTCAAGGCGGCCGTGGGCCTGCCGTTGCGGCAGACCGGCCGGTCCATGGCGTTTTGCAGCCATGCATTGAGCGGCAGCCGCGATCCCCTGGTGGTGGCCGATGCCCGCCAGCACCCGCTGTTTGCCGACAACCCACTCGTCACCGGAGAGCCCCATGTCCGGCTGTATGCCTGCGTTCCGCTGGTCACCGCCGAGGGCGCGGCGCTGGGCACGCTGGCGGTGCTGGACACCGTGCCCCGCCCACTCACCGATGAGCAGCTGGCAGGCCTGAAAATGCTGGCCGGCCAGGTCATGGTGCTGCTCGAACTGCGCCGCCAGCAGCGCCAGTTGTCGCAGCTGGAGCACAAGCGCAGCCAGCTGCACGCCTCGGAGCTGCAATACCGCATGCTGTTTGACGAGCACCCGCACCCCATGTGGGTGTGTACACAGGGCAATTTGCGCCTGCTGGCGGTAAACCGGGCCATGGTGTCGCACTATGGCTACACCGAAGCCGAGTTGCTGCAGCTGGAGCTGCCGGCCCTGTACGCACCCGAGGACCGCCCCGGCCTCAAAGACCGGCTCCAGGACATGTTTCATCTGCCACGCGACACCTCTGTGGTGCACCGCCATGTCCGCAAGGACGGCACGCTGATGCAGATGGAGATTTCCGGGGGCAGCATCAGCTTCAATGGGGTGGCAGCCCGCCAGATGCTGGCCATTGATGTCACCGAGCGCCTGCGCACCGAAGACGATCTGCGCCGCATGGGCCGGGCGCAGCGCCTGCTCAGCGCCTGCAACGAGGCGCTGGTGCGCGCCACCTCCGAGACCACGCTGCTGCAGGCCATCTGCCAGATTGCGGTGGACATTGGCGGCTACCGCATGGGTTGGGTGGGGTTTGCGCAAAACGACGAGCGCAAATCCATCCAGCCAGTCGCCCATGCAGGCTACAACCCGAACTACATCGAAAACCTGCAGCTTTCCTGGTCGGCCGACGATCCCTGCGGCCAGGGGCCGGCGGGCATGGCCATGCGTTCGGGCAAGCCCGTGATCGTGCAGGACATCCGCGCCGAGGACAACCTCGCCGATTGGACCAGGCATATGCTGGACCATGGCTTTCACGGCGTGATCTGCCTGCCGCTGCAAAGCCGTGGCCGCACCTTCGGCCTGCTGTACCTGTATGCGCCCGAGATTCTGCATATCAGCGCCGACGAGGCCAAACTGCTGCAGCAACTGGCCGACGACCTGGCCTTTGGCATCATGAGCCTGCGGGCGCGCAAGGCGCAACAGCGGCTGCAGGCCTCGGTGCTGAAAATGGCGGCCGCCGTGTCTGCCAGCACGGGCACCGAATTCTTTGTGCAGCTGGCCAGCAACATGGCCGAGGCCCTGGGCGCGCAGGCGGGCTGCGTGATCCGCCTGCTGCCGCCACTGCAAGGGCAGGCGCCGCGGGCGATGACCCTGGCGGCGGTGCTGGACGGCAAGCAACTGCCCAACAGCGAATACACGCTGGCCGGCACACCCAGCCTGCTGCTGCTCAGCCAGCCCCAGGTGGTGGTGCAGGACAACGTGGCGCAACAATATCCCGAGGCGCCCATGGTGCGCCAGATCGCAGCGCAAGGCTATGCCGGCCAGCAGCTGTGCGACGCCGACGGCGAGGTGACGGGCATGATCTTCGTGCTGTTTCGCCAGCCGATGGGCCACCCTGGCTTTGTCACCTCGACCCTGCGCATCTTTGCCAGCCGCGCCTCGGCCGAGATCGACCGGCAGCTGTCCGACAGGCGCATCCGCTACCAGGCATCGCTGCTCGACAAGGCCCAGGACGCCATCATCGTGCGCGATCTGGAGCACCGCATCATCTACTGGAACAAGAGTGCCGAGCGGTTGTACGGCTGGTCGCAACTGCAGGCGCTGGGCCAGTCCGTCGAGACCCTGCTGTACGACGACCCCACCCAGTTCCGCCATGCCATGCAGGTGGTGCTGGAGCATGGCGAGTGGACTGGCGAAATCGTGCAGCGGCACCGCGATGGCAGCGCCATCGATGTGAAAGAGCGCTGGACGCTGGTGAAGGATGAAGCCGGCCAGGGCCATTCGGTGCTGGCCATCAACACCGATATCCGCGAGCGCAAGGCCACCGAGCGCAAAATCCAGCGCCTGGCGTTCTACGACGCGCTCACGGGCCTGCCCAACCGCATGCTGCTCATGGACCGCATGGACCATGCGCTGGCCAGCGCCCAGCGGCGCCAGCAGGGCGGCGCCCTGCTGTTCATCGACATGGACAACTTCAAGACCCTCAACGACACCCTGGGCCACGACCAGGGCGATCTGCTGCTGCAACAGGTGGCGCAGCGCCTGAACAACTGCGTGCGCAACGTGGACACGGTGGCCCGCCTGGGCGGCGACGAGTTCGTGGTGATGCTCGAAGAGCTCAGCCCGCACCCCGAGGAACTGGCCCGGGATGCCCTGAGCGTCGCCGAAAAAATCCTGGCCATGCTGGCCGTGCCCTATGCGCTCAAGGGCTACCAGTACCGCAGCACGCCCAGCATCGGCATCGCCCCCTTTGATAGCGCCCAGACCAGCGTGGGCGAGCTGCTCAAGCAGGCCGACCTGGCCATGTACCAGGCCAAGACCGCCGGGCGCAACACGCTGCGCTTCTTCAACCCCGACATGCAGGCGGTGGTGACCGCCCGCGCCGCGCTGGAAGAAGATTTTCGCTCGGCCCTGGCGCAGAACGAATTCCTGCTGCATTACCAGCCGCAGGTCAACCAGGCGGGCGAATGCGTGGGGGTGGAGGCCCTGTTGCGCTGGGCCCACCCGCGGCAGGGCATGGTGTCGCCCGCGCAGTTCATTGCACTGGCCGAAGAGACCGGGCTCATCCTGTCGCTGGGCCGCTGGGTGCTGCACCATACCTGCACATTGCTGGCCCGCTGGCAGGACGAGCCGCAGCTGTCGCACCTGACCATGGCCGTGAACGTGAGCTCGCGCCAGTTCCGCAATCCCAATTTTGTGGACGACGTGGCCCGGGTGCTGGCCGTCACTGGCGCCCCCTCGGGGAAACTCAAGCTGGAACTGACCGAAAACCTGCTGGTGGAAGACATGGAAACCACCATCGCCACCATGGCAGCGCTGCGCTCGTATGGGGTGGGTTTCTCGCTGGACGATTTTGGCACCGGGTATTCGAGCCTGAGCTACCTCAAACGCTTGCCGCTCGACCAGCTCAAGATCGACCAGAGCTTTGTGCACGACCTGCTCACCGACCCCAACGATGCCGCCATCGTGGACACCATCATCGCCCTGTCGCGCAGCCTGGGCCTGGAAGTGATCGCCGAAGGCGTGGAAACCCCCGAGCAACGCGACCTGCTGGCCCGCGCGGGGTGCCGCCTCTACCAGGGCTACCTGTTCAGCCGCCCCCTGCCCACGGACCTGCTGGAGGCCTTCCTGCGCCACGATATGCCCTGACGCAGATTCAGCCCCCCGGTTTTTCCGCCCACCGCAGCCTGGCCTGCGGTTTTTTTTGCGCCATTTTTCATTCGGGTATGCCGTCCCAAGCGGCGGGGGAAATTGTTCGCTTGTTCTTGATTAGATCTTCTATAAATACATAGTCGTAGTAGTAGAAGGCGGCCTTTTCTGTGGACAAGTA
>WOZN01000221.1 GCA_011620245.1 Acidovorax sp. | reverse complement strand
CCTTTCGCGTGGCTGCGGGCAAGAATGCGGGTTAATCTGCCGGGTTTGCACCCGGCGCGGCGCTGAAGACTGCTGCGGTCCACCGACCGAAAATGGCATATCGCTGCCCACACGGAGTTTTTCCTTGCTCAACACCCTCTGGCTGGGTTTCTTTGTCACAGCCGCCATTGCCGCAATGGCCCAATGGCTGATGGGCGGCAACGCCCATATCTTCGCGGCCATGGTCGAGGCCCTGTTTGCCATGGCCCGGCTTTCGGTCGAGGTGATGGTGCTGCTGTTTGGCACGCTCACGCTGTGGCTGGGCTTTTTGCGCATTGCCGAAAAAGCCGGCATCGTGAACGCCCTTGCGCGCTGGCTGGCGCCGCTGTTTGCGCGGCTGATGCCCGGCGTGCCGCGCGGCCACCCGGCCCTGGGCCTGATGACGCTGAACTTTGCCGCCAACGCGCTGGGGCTGGACAACGCCGCCACGCCCATGGGCCTCAAAGCCATGCGCGCGCTGCAGGAGCTGAACCCGCAGCCCGGCACCGCCACCAACGCGCAGATTTTGTTTCTGGTGCTCAACGCCTCGTCGCTCACGCTGTTGCCCGTGACCATCTTCATGTACCGCATGCAGCAAGGCGCGCCCGACCCGACGCTGGTCTTCCTGCCCATTGTGCTGGCCACCTCGGCCTCCACGCTGGTGGGGCTGCTCAGCGTGGCGGTGATGCAGCGCTTGCCACTGTTCAGCCCGGTGGTGCTGGCCTACTTGCTGCCGGTGGCGCTGGCGCTCGCCGGGTTCATGGCGCTTGTGGCCACCATTTCGGCGGCGGCGCTGGCGCAGCTGTCGTCGCTGCTGGGCAACCTGACGCTGTTTGCGCTGGTGGTGCTGTTCGTCTGCGTGGGCGCCTGGCGCAAGGTGGCCGTGTACGAGGCTTTCATCGAAGGCGCCAAAGAGGGTTTTGACGTGGCCAAGGGCCTGCTGCCCTATCTGGTGGCCATGCTGTGCGCGGTGGGGGTGTTCCGCGCCTCGGGCGCGCTGGGCTATGTGCTGGACGCCATCCGCTGGGGCGCGGCGCTGCTGGGCATGGATGCGCGCTTTGTCGAGGCGCTGCCCACTGCCCTGGTCAAGCCGTTTTCAGGCAGCGCGGCGCGTGCCATGCTGATCGAAACCATGCAGAGCCAGGGCGTGGACAGCTTCGCCGCCCTGGCGGCCGCCACCATCCAGGGCAGCACAGAAACCACGTTCTATGTGCTGGCGGTGTACTTTGGGGCGGTGGGCATTCAGCGCGCTCGCCATGCGGTGGCCTGCGCGCTGCTGGCGGAGCTGGCCGGTGTGGTGGCCGCCATTGTGGTGTGCTACCGGTTTTTTGGCTGAAAAACGAGCAAAAATGGCGTCTAGAGCTTATGGATAAAGCGCCAGCAGCTATTATTTACATAGCAAAACCATCAATTCACCCCGGTGATTGCGGCCAGTGCCTGCTCAAAATCGGCCAGCAGGTCCTGCAGTTCCTCCAGGCCGACCGACAGGCGGATCATGCTGTCGCCAATGCCCATGCTGGCCCGCACCTCAGGCCCCGCTTCCCAGAAGATGGTGTGGGCCACCGGGATGATGAGCGTGCGCGTGTCGGCCAGGCCCGTGGCCTTGATGGGCAGCTGCAGGCGGTTGCATAGGGGCAGGCAATGGGTGGGATCGTGCAACTCGAACGACAGCAGCCACGAACCCGCCTTGAGGTGCTTTTTGGCCTGCGCATGTTGCGGGTGCGACTCCAGCAGCGGGTAATGCACCCGCGCCACGGCGGGGTGCTGCTCCAGCCATTGGGCCAAAGCCAGCGCAGTGGCGCTGGTGCGGTCCATGCGCAGCGCCAGCGTTTCGGCGCCCAGTGCAATCTGGTGTGCGGCGTAGGATGACAAGGCGCCGCCCATGTCGCGCAGGCCCTTCTTGCGCAGCTGCTGCAGGCCCCAGCCCCGGGCGTCGCCCTTTCGGTAGGCCGGGAAGATGTTGGGATAGCGGCTCCAGTCGAAGACACCGGTGTCGATAACGGCGCCGCCCAGCGCGTCGCCATGCCCAGCTATGCTTTTGGTGAGCGAATGGACCACCAGCCCTGCCCCCACCGTGCCCGGGCGAAACAGATACGGCGAGGCCACCGTGTTGTCCACCACATAGAGCAGCCCGCGCTCTTTGCACAATGCGCCAATGCCTTCGAGGTCGGGAATCTGGGTGCCGGGGTTGGCAATGGTCTCGACAAACACCATGCGCGTGTGGGGCCGCACGGCGGCAGCCACCTGCGCGGCATCCGTCACATCCACCGTGGTGACCTCGATACCCAGGTCGGCCAGGGTGCCGAACACGCTGTTGGTGTTGCCAAACACGAACTTGCTGGCCACCAGATGGTCACCCGCCTTGAGCAGCGTGAGAAAAATGGCGCAGATGCCCGCCATGCCGGTGGAAAAGACGATGCTGCCCTGGCCGCGCTCCATCTGCGTCAGCATGGACTCCAGCGCGGCCGTGGTGGGCGTACCCTGGCGGGCATAGTTGAAGCCGCCCTTGGCGGTGCCCTGGAACACGGCAATCAGGTCTTCAACCTTGTCAAAGCCGTATTGCACCGAGGTGTGGACGGGCTGGTGGATGGCGCCATGCCCGGCGCCGCCCAGCCGGTCGGCATGCACGATCTGGGTGGTGAAATGGGGGGTCAGCGGTGTCGTCATAAAAGTATGCGGATGATTGTCTGCGTGCAATGGGCGTTGTAGGCTGAAACCGGCGCGCCCTGAATGCCAGCGCACCCGTGGAACTGGCTTTGCCAGGCCACCGGGTGCGTCCCCCTCGGGGGGAAGGCGCGCAGCGCCTCAGGGGGGGCTACCTCTCCGGCGCGATATGCTCGGCGTAATCGTACAAGGCGCCCAGAATCTCCTGGGTGCGGTCGTCGTCGGCGGTTTCCGAGATCTGGTCGATTTCGGTGAACAGCTGCTCCACGGTGCGCGCCCCGCCCGCCCCGTCGAACAGGCAGGCAGCGCGGTGCGCCTCCCAGCGCTTGGCCTCCTCTGGCGACAATGTGTCCGGGAAGTTGCGGGCCCGGTAGCGCCATACCAGTTCGGCCAGGCGCGGATCATCGAAGCCCGTGCGCGCGGCGGCCAGTTTCGCGCCAGACATGGTGCGCAAATCGTTCAGGTGGCGGCGGTCGCTGTTGCCCACGAATCCGCCATACAGGTCCTGGTCCACATCGGGGGCGGGCTCGGCCGGGCGGGCAAACACGGCCGGCCAGATGCCGCTCATGTCCGGCAAGGCCCGCGCCATGTCGGCATGCTGCGCCGCTTGGGCCAGGTCAATACCCCAGCGCTGCGCCAGCGCGGGCGTGAGCGTGTTCACATTGCCCACCACCATCGGTGATTTGTTCAGATGGATGGTCTTGATGGGCAGGCGCGTGGTGCCCTCGGGCAGGTCGGCAGCCCTGGAGAACATGCGCAGGCGGATCTCGTCGGCGCCCAGCGTGGCCAGTTCACGCGGGTCATGGGCGAGGTCCCAGGCAATCAGCTCGTTCTTGTTGGTGGGATGGCTGGCCAGCGGCCACATCACCGCCAGGCAGCCACGCTCGGCAGGAAACATGCCCGAAACATGCAAAAACGGCCGCGCCGTGAGGGCCGTTGCGGGCAGGCGCAACTCGGCGGCCACGCGATCCTTTTTGTGCAGCGCGAGGGCAAAGTCAAAAAGTTTGGGGTTGTGCTGGCGGATCAGCCGCGCCAGCGCAATGGTGGCGCGCACGTCCGACAGCGCATCGTGCGCGGCCTCGTGCACGATGCCGTTGGCCTGGGATAGATGCTCCAGCTTGAAGCTGGGCGTGCCGTCTTCCTTTTTGGGCCAGGTGATGCCGTCCGGCCGCAGCGCATAGGTCATGCGCACCACATCGAGCAGGTCCCAGCGGCCGCACTGGTTCTGCCATTCGCGCGCGTAAGGGTCGATGAGGTTGCGCCAGAACATGAAGCGCGTGATCTCGTCGTCGAACCGGATGGTGTTGTAGCCCACACCAATGGTGCCCGGCTGCGCAAATTCGGCCTCGATGCGATGGGCAAAAGCGTGCTCGGGCACGCCCTTTTCCAGGCACAGCTGCGGCGTGATGCCGGTGATGAGGCAAGACTGCGGGTCTGGCAGATAGTCGTTGGCCGGCTGGCAGTAGAGCATCAGCGGCGTGCCGATTTCGTGGAGCTCGGCATCGGTGCGGATGGCCGCAAACTGCGCCGGCCGGTCGCGCCGGGTGTTGGCACCGAAGGTTTCGTAGTCGTGCCAGAGGAAGGTGTGGGGGGCCATGGTCGGTGGACAAACAAAGGCGATAAAAGAACGCGCAAAGGCGTCGCAAGCGCTCAATGCCAACTGTAACCGGATTTCAATACTTTTTGGCCTCTAGCGCTTTCATATCAAGCGCCAACAGCTATAAAAACAATAGTAAACACGCAGAGCAGCCATTTCACAGAATGCCCCGCGTGCGACCAGACACGGGCGCCGCAGCGCGGGACAATGGCGCATGCAACATACCCGTCCCCAGGCAATCCCTCTTTCCTGCCGCGCTGGTTGCTGCCATGGCCATGGCGGGCTGCGCCACGGCCACCCTTGCAGCAGCAGGTGCAAGCGCCCTGAATGGCTGGTCAGGCCAAAGCACAGTTCCCGTCCCATGCCAGGCGCCCAATAAAAAGCCCACGGTGTACACCGTGGGCCTTTTTTTGCGGGGCGGCTGGGCGGACGCCAAGGGGGGCGCCGCCGCTGCGCCCGCTCAATCCGCCGTGGCTTCTTCCGGCTCGGCGGGCTCGGACTTGGCCGAGCGCTCCTTCTTGGGCAGCGGCTGGATGTCCAGCAGCACTTCGGACGTTTCCACGCCCTTGTCGTCGGTCTTGACATCGATGTCCACCGTCAGGCGACCGCCGTCCTGCAGCCGGCCAAACAGCAACTCGTCTGCCAGAGCGCGGCGAATCGTGTCCTGGATCAGGCGCTGCATCGGACGCGCACCCATCAGCGGATCGAAGCCCTTCTTCGCCAAGTGCTTGCGCAGCTTGTCGGTGAAGGTGACTTCCACCTTCTTCTCGGCCAGCTGGGTTTCGAGCTGCAGCAGGAACTTATCCACCACGCGCAGGATGACCTGCTCGTCGAGCGCCTTGAAGTTGACGATGGCATCGAGCCGGTTGCGGAACTCGGGCGTGAACAGGCGCTTGATGTCGCCCATTTCGTCGCCCGCCTG
>WOZN01000300.1 GCA_011620245.1 Acidovorax sp. | reverse complement strand
ATAGATTTCATGCGACCTGGCAAGGGATACAAAGCGGTCAACTGCCGTTTTTAGGATTACTGGTCCAATATGCTGACAGCTGTATTTTGAGGGGATTATGGTGCGACCAGGGGCATTTCGGCTGCCTTGCGTGGCGTGCCGATGGGTGCCAATGCCTGCCCCTTTTGCATGGCCGCAATGTCTGCCTCGCTCGGATATTCCCCCGCCAGCCAGTAGTCGAACACCCTGCGCGCAATGGGCGCGGCGTGCGCGGCGCCAAAACCGGCGTTCTCGACGATCAGTGCCAGCGCAATCGTCGGTGCTTCGGCGGGCGCGAACGCCGTGAACAGGGAATGGTCGCGCTGGCGCTCTTCCAGCGCCTTGGCGTTGTAGCGCACGTTCCGCCCCAGGCCCATTGCCTGGGCCGTGCCGGTCTTGCCCCCCGAGGTGTAGGGTGCCCCCGCAAACACGCGCGTGCCCGTGCCCCCCTTGTTCACGGCCACCATCGCATTGCGCACGATGTTCACGTTCCCGGGCAGATAGCCCAGGTTTTCGCCCGGTGGCTGAACGATCTCCGTCACCGCCCCCGTGACCGCATTCTTCACGGCCCTGGCCATGTGCGGGCGGTAGCGCGTCCCGCCGTTGGCCAGCGTGGCCTGCGCCAGGGCCAGCTGCAGCATGGTGAAGTTGTTGTAGCCCTGGCCGATGCCCAGCGACACGGTTTCGCCCGGGAACCAGCGCTTCATGTCGGCACGCTTGTAGGCATTGCGCTTCCACTCGGTACTGGGCAGCGTGCCGCGCACCTCGCCATTGAGGTCAATGCCGGTGGATTGGCCAAAGCCCAGCGGCTCCATGAAATCGTGAATGGCATCGACACCCATCTCCACGGCCAGCGAGTAAAAATAGGTATTGCTCGAAAACTGGATGGCCCGGTGCATGTCCACGGCGCCCAGCCCCCCCTCGTGGCTGCGAAAGGTGTGGCCGCCAAAATTGTAGAAGCCCGGATCGTTCACCACCAGGCTGGGCGAGCGCTTGCCCAGCTGCAGCGCGGCCAATGCCATGAAGGGCTTGTAGGTCGAGCCAGGCGGGTAGGTGCCACGCAAGGCGCGGTTCAGCAGGGGCTTGTCGATGGACTCATTGAGCGCGGCCCAGTTTTCCACATCGATGCCCTCGACAAACAGGTTGGGGTCGAACGTGGGCTTGCTCACCAGCGCCAGAATTTCGCCATTGCGGGGGTCGATGGCCACCAGCGCACCACGGCGGGACCCATACAACTCTTCAATGAGCTTTTGCAGCTTGATGTCGATCGACAGCATCACGTTGTCGCCGGGCGTGGCCGCACGGCTGGACAGTTTGCGCACGGCCCGGCCACCCGCCGATGTCTCCATTCGCTCCACGCCGGTGGTGCCATGCAATGCCGCTTCGTAACTCTGCTCAATGCCCAGCTTGCCGATGTACTCGGTACCCCGGTAGTTGGCCTCGTCGTCAGAGTCCTGTATGCGGGCTTTTTCCGTCTGGTTGATGCGCCCGATATAGCCAATCGCGTGGCTTGCCACTTCGCCCAGGGGATAGCTGCGAAAAAGCCGCGCCTTGATGTCCACCCCGGGAAACCGGTATCGCTGCGCCGTAAAGCGCGCCACTTCCTCGTCGGTCAGCCGGGTGCGGATGGGCAGGGATTCGAAATTGCGCGACTCTTCCATCAGCCGCTTGAAGCGGCGGCGATCCCGCGCCTGAATCTCCACGATCTGCGACAACCCATCCATCGTTTCGTCCAGCGATCCCACCCGGGAGGGCGTGATTTCGAGGGTGTAGGCCGCATAGTTGGTTGCCAGCACCACACCATTGCGATCCAGGATGAGGCCGCGGTTGGGAACGATGGGAATGATCGCCGTGCGGTTGCTCTCAGCCTGTGCCGCAAGGTCTTCGTGCCGCACCACCTGCAAAAAGAACAGCCGCGCCACGATCAGGCAGAACGCCAGAAAAACCACAGCGCCAACCACCACGACACGGGTGCGAAACCGCAATGCATCGGCCTCGACGTTGCGCAACTCGGTCATGGCATCCGTCCTTTGGCCGCGTGCACACTGCGCGTGCGGGCAGTGGCGCGCAGCGCTTCAAAAATTGAAATGGCACATTTCGTCATGCGCGAAGAAGGACTCACAGGGGCCGGTTCTCGTCGCGATCCGGCGGGCGCCGCTGCGGCGCCAGCAGCACCCAGCTGACCAGGGGCCAGAGCAAGGCCTCCAGCACGGGTGCGAGCAGCCCCCAGAAACCGGGAAAGATTCCACCGCCCACCATGCGCAACAACAGCTCCACCGCATGGGCGAGTACAAGCAAGGGAAATACCTGCAATGCCTGGAACGGAACGCTGAACCACAGCAGGCGCCGGTGCATCACCATCGCGCCAAACGCCACAACCGTGTAGGCCAGGGCATGCTGACCCAGCCAGGACGACTGCTGGACATCCATGCACAAGCCCAGCACGAAGGCGATGCCCATGCCGATGCGCTGGGGCTGGTGCACTACCCAGAACGCCAGCAGCAGCATCAGGATATCGGGCATCCAGACCACGCGCCCGAGCGGCAGAAAGTTGATCGCCAAACCTGCCACCAGACTGGCGACAATGAAGACCGGATTGACTGGCAGCAGCAATGGCTGCCCACGCGGCATGATCATGGCACGAGCTCCTTAGACCGTGAACAAGTTCTTAGGCATGGCATTCCTGCTGCAGCGCATCACTTGCGAGCCCCTTTCTTGCCAGGAAGCTCCGCTGCGGGTTCGGGCCGCTCTGGCAAAGGCTCGGCCATTGGCTTGAGCAGCATCACATGGCGGGCCCCTTGCACCCCGGCAATGGGCACGCAATAGATGCGGGCAAATGCCGAGTCGGCCCGCCGCTCCACGCGCAATACCCTGGCGACGGGCAGCCCCGGTGGATAAACCCCATCGACCCCGCTGGTCGTGAGCAGATCCCCCTCGACGACGTCGGCGTTCGCCGGCATGAAGCGCAACTCCAGGCCCCCGGCATGGCCCGCCACCGGGTCCCCGTAGGCGACGCCACGGACACCGGTGCGGATATTCAGCACCGGAATGGCCTGATCGCGGTCAACCAGCAAGGTGACCTCGCTCACGAACGGATGCACCCGCGTGACCTGGCCCAGCACCCCTTTCTCGTCGAGCACCGGCGACCCCGGTTCCACCCCTGCCATACGGCCCTGGTCCACCACCACCCGCCGGGTGTAGGGATCCGCAGTGTCGTAGATCACCTGCGCCGCCTGGGCGGGGGTTTCCAGCCGGGGTCGCAGGTTCAGCAACTGGCGCAGCCGGGCGTTCTCCTGCATCAACTGCTCCGCCTGCATGGCGCGCTGCGACATCGCGACCATTTGCTTGCGCATCGCATCGGCGTCTTGCTGGGCCGTTTTCAGGGACTCGAAGTAGCCACTGCCCCGGGCGATGAACTCGACCGGCTGCAGCATCAGCCATTGCACCGGGTAAATACCGGTGGCCACCACCTGGCGCAATGCGCCGGTGAGTTGAAAGCGCGCATCCGCCACCATCAAAAACAGCGCCAACGCGCTGTAGAGGGCCAGTCTGGAAAGGGCCGACGGCCCTTGCCTGAAAAACGGCGGCGCGCTGCGCTCAAGGGTTCCGGGCGGCATGGCACATCGTTGTTGTCAGGCCAGGCAACACGCCCGCCGGGCAGCGGATGCATGCCCACAAGGCATTGGTGCGAACGCGGTCAGTCATGCAGTGGAAAACCGTATTAGGACTTCTTCATTGGCAACTTGTCTCAGATATCTCATCCCATCCGTTCGGGCTGAGCCTGTCGAAGCCGGGGCGCTGCGTGGGTGCGGCCCTTCGACAGGCTCAGGGCGAACGGGTTTTGTCTGAGATATGTGGCCAATCAAGTAGGACTTACGCAAACAAGGATGCCACAATGGCACATGCCTTTGTGGCAGGCGGCTTGCCTGGGCCTGTTTTGCGCAAGTCATGAGCATGCAATCTGTGCAGGCACAGGCGGTCCCGGTCTTACTCGCTGGTAAAAATGCTGCCCAGGCGGTCCATGCGCTCCAGCGCGATGCCGCAGCCGCGCACTACGCAGGTCAGCGGGTCTTCGGCCACCAGCACGGGCAGGCCGGTTTCTTCAGCCAGCAGGCGATCGAGGTCGCGCAGCAAGGCACCGCCTCCGGTGAGCATCATGCCGCGGTCGGAAATGTCGGCGCCCAGTTCGGGCGGCGTCTGCTCCAGCGCATTTTTGACGGCCGAAACGATCTGGTTGAGCGGGTCGGTCAGCGCTTCCAGCACTTCGTTGCTGGAGATGGTGAAGCTGCGGGGCACGCCTTCACTGAGGTTGCGGCCCTTGACTTCCATCTCGCGCACTTCGGAGCCCGGGAAGGCCGATCCGATGTTCTTCTTGATGGCTTCGGCCGTGGGCTCGCCGATCAGCATGCCGTAGTTGCGGCGGATGTAGCTGATGATGGCTTCGTCGAACTTGTCGCCGCCCACGCGCACGCTGCCCTTGTAGACCATGCCGCCCAGCGAGATCACGCCCACTTCGGTGGTGCCGCCGCCAATGTCCACCACCATGGAACCGCTGGCTTCGGAAACGGGCAGGCCGGCGCCGATGCCTGCCGCCATGGGCTCCTCGATCAGGTAGACCGCCGTGGCGCCGGCCGCTTCGGCCGCATCCTTGATGGCGCGGCGCTCGACCTGGGTGGAGCCGCAGGGCACGCAGATGATGATGCGCGGGCTGGGAGTGAACAGCGTGCGCGGGTGCACCATCTTGATGAACTGCTTGATCATCTGCTCGGTGATCACGAAATCGGCAATCACGCCGTCTTTCATGGGCCGGATGGCCTCGATGTTGCCCGGCACCTTGCCCAGCATGGCCTTGGCCTCACGGCCGACGGCCTGGATCACTTTCTTGCCGTGGGGGCCACCTTCGTGGCGAATGGCGACGACAGAAGGCTCATCGAGCACAATGCCTTTGTCGCGGACGAAAATCAGGGTGTTGGCGGTGCCAAGATCAATGGCGAGGTCGGTGGAGAAATACCGACGGAAAGCTCCGAACATTCAAAAATCCTCTCAGGCACGGCATGCACTTCGGCCTGCCGTCGCGGGGTGTGTCAGGGGGTGGTTGGGGGGGCAAATTTCGCTTTTTCCGCACGATGACCGGCAGTCAGGAGGGTATTGCGGCAAAGCCGGGATAATACCCCATCCCCTGTGAA
>WOZN01000304.1 GCA_011620245.1 Acidovorax sp. | reverse complement strand
CTGTAGTGCATGCGGCGCTGCATGCTGCCACCGGCGATGATGCGCCCCAGGCGATGTGCCTGGTGACGGGTGAAACGGCTCCGGTAGAGCGCTTGCATACCTCCATCAAAGGGGTGTGGGGCGCGCAAACATCGGGCGCCAACATCGTCTCGTTCAACGCGCGAGCCTTTGAGTCATATGGCAAAACCGAGCGCCAGGGCGAAAACGCCCCGGTCAGCCGCGCCGCAGCGTTCGCCTACACCACCGCGCTGAACCACCTGCTGCGCAAAGATTCGCCCCAGCGCATACAGGTGGGCGATGCCTCCACCGTGTTCTGGGCCGAACGCGAGTCGGAATTCGAAACGCTGGCCGCCGACATTTTTGGCGACCCACCCAAAGACGATCCCGACGCGGGCAGCCGCGCCGTTCATGCCCTGCTGGAAGCCTTGCACAGTGGCAAGTGGGGCCATTCTGACGAGCACCTGCACTTTTACGTGCTCGGGCTGGCACCCAATGCGGCGCGCATCAGCATCCGCTTTTTTCACTGCGTGACCTTGCAGGAGCTGGGCGAGCGCATCGCTCAGCATTTCAAGGATTTGGAATTGGTGCGTGGCCCGCACGATGCGCAATACCCCTCGCTGTTTCGCCTGCTGACGGCGGTGGCGTTGCAAAACAAGGCCGACAACATTCCGCCCAACCTGGGGGGCTCCATCGTCGATGCCATCTTTGCCGGAGTGAACACGCCTTACCCCAGCCTGTGGCTCAACGCCGCCGTGGGCCGCTGCCGGGCTGAGCACAACGCCAATTACCTGCGCGCTGCAGCCATCAAGGCCTGCCTCAATCGCCAGCAGCGCCACGCAGCGCTTTCATCGCCATCCATCGCCCCCGAACAGGAGTTTTTGCCCATGCTTGATCTCAGCAACCCCAACCCGGCATACCGTCTGGGGCGGCTCTTTGCAGTGCTGGAAAAAATCCAGGAAGAAGCCAGCCCCGGGCTGAATGCCACCATCCGCGACCGTTACTACGGCGCAGCCTCCAGCACGCCGGTGGCGGTGTTCACCACCTTGCTGCGCCTGAAAAACGCGCACCTGAAAAAACTGACCACCGGGCGCACCGCCTGGTTTGAGCAATTGCTGGGCGAAGTGCTCGGCCCGGTAACCGACTTTCCCAAACATTTGCCGCTGCCCGACCAGGGCCGCTTTGCGCTGGGCTACTACCACCAGAGGCAAGACTTCTTCAGCAAAAAAACCGACGACACAGCCCACACCACCACCGACACGGAAGGAACCCCCGCATGAGCCCCGCCCAACCCCTCGCCAATCGCTACGACTTTGTGCTCATCATGGACGTCAAAGACGGCAACCCCAACGGCGACCCTGATGCGGGCAACATGCCGCGCCTGGATGCCGAATCCGGCCACGGGCTGATGACCGATGTGTCGCTCAAGCGCAAGGTGCGCAACTTTGTCGGGCTGGTCAAAGAGCAAGACGAGCGCGCCCCGGCGGATGGCGAAAAGCGTTTTGAAATCTACGTGCGTGAAAAAGCCATCCTGAACCACCAGAACCAGCGTGCCTATTCAGCATTGAATCTGGCTGTAACGCCAGAGGAGCAAGCGCCAGAAGTTATCGAAATCGCCGCCAATGACGTCAAAAAGAAAAAGCCCGCCAAGGAAAAGCGCAAAGGCAGCGCAGACGAGGTGGCCCTGGCCAGCCAATGGATGTGCCAGAACTTCTTTGACGTGCGCACCTTTGGCGCCGTCATGTCCACAGGTGTGAACTGCGGTCAGGTGCGTGGCCCGGTGCAGTTCACCTTTGCGCGGTCGGTGGAGCCCATCGTGGCGCTGGAGCACACCATCACCCGCATGGCCGTGGCCACCGAGGCCGAAGCGGAAAAGCAGCAGGGCGACAACCGCACCATGGGCCGCAAGCACACCGTGCCCTATGGCGTGTATGTGGCCCACGGCTTTGTCTCGTCTTTCCTGGCCAAGCAAACCGGGTTTGGCGAAGATGACCTTGAGCTGGTGTTCCAGGCGCTGGCGCAGATGTTCGAGCACGACCGCTCTGCCGCGCGCGGCGAAATGTCCACACGCGGGCTGTACGTGTTCAAGCACGACAGCGAACTGGGCAACGCCCCGGCGTACGCCCTGTTTGAGCGCCTGCAAGTCGCCCCCAAAGAAGCAGGCGCCGTGGCCCGCAGCTTTGATGCGTACTCGGTCGCGTTTGATGGCCAAAGCCTGGCGGTGGGGCAATCGGTACAGCCCGCAGCGGGCGTGACGTTGACTCGGCACTGTTGACGGGATCGCGCATGAAAATCCTGCCCACTGACTTCGACGGCCAAGCCATCCGCCGTGTGTATGACGAGAGCACGGAAACCTGGTGGTTTTCTGTGATTGACATGGTGCAGGCACTGACGCACACCACCTACGCCAATCGACACTGGTCTGACTTAAAGCGCAAGCTGGCCCAGGACGTTGGCTCTGAGACCGTGAACACGTTCTGAGCAACCTTACGAAAAAATCGCAAGATGGGCGGGCGTGAGCATGGCGCAGCATGAGCCGATGAAGGGCCTGGGCAGTCACAACCTGCGCGGCTACATGAGCGAGGCAGAGTTGATCTTCACAGCCCTGGCCAAACTGTCCACCCGCCAGATTGTCGAGAGCGTGGGCGCCACCTGGATCGCTGAAAACAAGGCCGCCGCGCAAACCGGCGGCCGCATCGCCCGCCAGGCCCGCAATCAGCTGGAGAGCCAAACCGGCAAGTCGGCAGGGACGGGTGACCGCTACCTGCCGCCAGCGACGCCCAAGGCGGCAAAGGCGGCAAAGGCGGCAAAGGCAATGTAGCCAGCCAAAGCCATCAAGGCGCCGAAAAAGCCGTAATACCCATGCCCATCGAAG
Source organism: Acidovorax sp. (assembly GCA_011620245.1). Lineage (GTDB taxonomy): Bacteria > Pseudomonadota > Gammaproteobacteria > Burkholderiales > Burkholderiaceae_C > Acidovorax. Next base: position 2,334 of record WOZN01000304.1, on the reverse strand, counting down.
CACCCGCGCCAGAGCTGGAACCCATTGCCCTGTCCGCCCTGCAGCACTGGCAATACTGCCCCCGCCAGTGCGGCCTGATCCACCTGGAACAGGTGTTTGACGACAACCTCCACACCCTGCGCGGCCAGGCGGTGCATGCCAAGGCAGACCTGCCCGGCGTCGAAACTGCCAAGGGCGTGCGCGTGGAGCGCGCCTTGCCGCTGTGGCACGACACGCTGGGGCTGATTGGCAAATCGGACGTAGTGGAGTTTCTGGCCGGTGGCGTGCCCTACCCCGTGGAATACAAACACGGCAGCCGCAACAAGGCCGCCGACATTGCCGCCTGTGACGACCTGCAACTGGCCGCACAAGCCATGTGCCTGGAGTTCATGTTGGGCAAGCCTGTCAACGAAGGTGCTCTGTACTACGCCAGCTCCAAGCGCCGCCGGGTCGTGCCCATCACGGCACAATTGCGGGCCGATGTGGCGAAAACAGCCCAGGCCATTCGGCAGATGCTGGCCAGCGGGCAGCTGCCGCCACCCCTGGAGGCCGAGCAGGCCGCCAGGCGCTGCAAAGGCTGCTCGCTGCAAGAGCGTTGCCAGCCCCAAGCTACGCATGCCAGCCTGGTGGCCGCCCGGCGTGCCTTGTTCGACCCCGACGCGTAGCGGCACCACCCCAGTCGCCAGACCATGCAACTGCTCAACACCCTTTACGTCACCACACCCGACACCTACCTGCGGCTGGACAACGACACCCTGCGCGTGGAGGTCAACCACGAAACCCGGCTGCGCGTGCCGTTGCACCACCTGAGCGCTGTGGTGTGCTTTGGGCACATCGGTTTGTCGGCCCCGCTTATGCACCGGCTAGCCGACGGTGGCGTGGCCCTGGTGCTGCTGGACGACAACGGCCGCTTCAAGGCCCGGCTGGAAGGCGCCGTCAGCGGCAACGTGCTGCTGCGCCAGGCGCAGTTTCAGCGTGTGGCCGATCCGATCTTCACGCTGGACATGGCCCGCGCCAGCGTGGCCGGCAAGATCAAAAACACCCGGCAAGTTTTGCAGCGCGGCGCCCGCGAGGCCAAGTCAGAAGATGAAGCCAAAGCCCTGGCCCGCTTGGCCGATGACCTGGCCGCCAGTCTGCGCGCCCTGCTAAGCGCGGCCAGCCTGGACAGCCTGCGCGGCATAGAAGGCGAAGCCGCCCGCCAATATTTCAGCGGCCTGAGCCTGCTGGTGCGCCCCGACCAGCGCGCCGCCTTTGCCATGGACGGGCGCACCCGCCGCCCACCACGCGACCGCTTCAACGCCATGCTGTCGTTTTTGTACGCCATGTGGATGAACGACTGCCGTAGCGCGCTGGAGGCTGCCGGGCTGGACCCGCAAATGGGCTTCTTGCACGCCTTGCGCCCGGGCCGCGCCGCCCTGGCGCTGGACTTGATGGAAGAGTTTCGCCCCTGGGCCGACCGGCTGGCGCTGACGCTAATCAACCGGGGCCAGTTGGGTGCACATGACTTTGTGCTGCGTGAAGGCGGTGGGGTGGCCTTGCAACCTGATGCCCGCAAGGCCGTGGTGGTGGCTTACCAAGAGCGCAAGAAGGACGAAATCAACCACCCGCTGCTGGCGCAGTCCGTGCCGCTGGGTTTGGTGCCACTGGTGCAGGCTCGCCTGCTGGCGCGCGCTCTGCGCGAAGACGATGCGCCTTATGTTCCCTTTGTGGCCAAGTAGGCAACGGCCATGTTGGTACTGGTCTGCTACGACGTGAACACCGAAACCAAGGCGGGCCGCCGCCGCCTGCGCCGCGTGGCGCGCGTGTGCGAAAGCACTGGGCAGCGGGTGCAAAAATCCGTGTTCGAGTGCCAGTTGGACGTGGCGAAATTTGAAGCCTTGGAGCGCCGGCTACTGGCAGAAATTGACCCTGCCGTGGATTGCTTACGGCTTTACCGTATACCTGGAACGCGTGGATTTGAGGTGGTTGAGCACGGCACGTTCATCGCCATTGATTTTGACGGCCCATTGGTACTGTAGCCGCCGGTTGTGAGTCGCCATGGCACATCCTGTCATGCTATGGTTACAACCGCGAACCTCAAGTGATGGAAGTTTTATTGAGAGGTTCGCGCGGTTCGCAACTCTTTGTTTTTTATTCGGTTTTTCACTTTTTGATGGTGATGCTTATGCAGAAACATAATTCCATCGTCAGGTACGCGCAAGTGCAAGGAAAAATCGTTCATTAGCAAAGGCCTGTATGCGAAGGGATTCGCCCGCCAGCAATGGCGGGCGCGGATTGAAACGCAATTAGGATTTACCGCTGGCCACTCAAGCATGGATTCGCCCGCCAGCAATGGCGGGCGCGGATTGAAACTGT
>WOZN01000299.1 GCA_011620245.1 Acidovorax sp. | reverse complement strand
TCTTCGCCGCTCGACAGGCGACCGGCGCCATCGTTGCGGTTGTTGTTGGCCAGGGCATCCTGAAGCTGCTGCAGGGACACCCGGCGGGCCGCCAGCGCCGCCACATCGGGAACCACTTCAAAGGTCTGAACCACGCCACCGAGCGTATTGACGTCGGCCACGCCAGGAATGCCGCGCAGGCGCGGGCGGATGACGATGTCCAGCAGCCTGCGCCGCTCTGCCAGGCTGGCATCACCATCGACCTTGAACATGAACATCTCGCCCAGGGGCGTGGTGATGGGCGCCAGCCCGCCAGACAGGCCGGCCGGCAGGTCGCCCATCACGCCCGACAGGCGCTCGCTGACCTGCTGCCGAGCCCAGTAGATATCGGTGCCATCGGCAAAATCGAGCGTGATGTCGGCAATGGCGTACTTGCTTTGCGAGCGCAGCATGACCTGGCTGGGTATGCCCAGCAGTTCCTGCTCGATGGGTGCCACGATGCGTGCCTCGACCTCGGCAGGAGTCATGCCGGGCGCCTTGAGGATGATCTTGACCTGCGTGGTCGATACATCGGGAAACGCGTCGATCGGCAGGTTTTGCAGGGCCATGACGCCGGCTGCCAGCAGCGCCAGCGACAGGATGCCCACCAACAGCCGCTGCGAGAGCGAAAAGGCAATCAGGCGTGACAGCATCATTGCGCTCCGCTGCCCATGCCTTGCCATGCGCCCTTGAGCGCGGCGAGGCCTTGCACGGCGATCACGTCACCTGCCTTGACGCCCGAGCGCAGCAGCGTCTGGCCCGCTCCTTCGGTGTCCAGCACCACTGCCGTGGGCACAAAGCCCTGGGGGGTTTGCACGAACACATAGGCCTGCCCGCCGTGGCGCACAACGGCTTGTGCCGGCACGCTGAGGCTGCCCGCCGCCTTGGTATCGGTGCGCCCGGCCACGGTGGCTTGCACGAACTGGTTGACGCGCAGGCAATCCTCGGCGGACGTAAAGTCGGCCCGCAGCTGCACGGCCTGATTGCCCGCGCTCACCTGCGGCACGATGGCGACCAGGCGTGCGGGTGTTTTGCAGCCCTGCACGGCAAGAAGGTCGCCGATGTGCAGGCTCTGCGCCTGCACTGGTGTGGCCTGCAAGGCAATGGCCCATTGGCCGCTGCGTGCCACCTTGGCCACGGGCATCCCCGCGTCCAGGCGCTGGCCGGGGGTGGCGGTGACTTCCAGCACGGTGCCCGCCGCGCTGGCGCGCAGGGTCAGGCCGGGCTGCAGCGTGTTGCTGGTGGTGCTGGCGCCGGCCATCTGCAGGGCCTGGCGGCGCTCGCGCAGGGTCAGTTGGGCCAGTTCGTTCTGGGTGCGGGTGTCTTGCAGGCGCAGCCCGGCAATGATGCCCTCGGTATGCAGTTTTTCATCGCGTTCGAGCCGGGTGGCGGCCAGCCGGGCCTGCGCCTGGGCCTGCAGCAGTTCGCGCTGCAACACCACCAGTTCGGGGCTCAGCAGGCGCGCCACGGGTTCCCCGGCCTTGACCTTCTGGCCTGTGCCTACCAGCACTTGCTGCACCACGCCGGCCACCGGGGTGCTGAGCAGTTCTGTGGCCTGCGGGGGCAGCTCCACGGTGCCTTGCAGCACCAGGCCGGCGGCGGCACCTGCACTGCTGCTGCCTACCGCTTGCGTGGTCACGCCGGCCGCCTGTATTTGCGCGGCGGTCCAGGCGATTGCCTGATGGCTGGCGGGCGCCGAGGGACTGGGTGGCGGGCCTGCCGCCAGGCTCAGGGATGCGCAGGCGCCCAAAAATGCTGCGCACAGGACGGTGCGAAAAACGGGGGCTGTGGGCGCATCCGCGCGAGGGTACTGGGGCATGGGAGGTCAACCTTGTGTTGCTGGTGCAGCGAATTGAGATCGACGATACCGCGTTTACCTGAAGGGAACATGAACCCCTGCAGCCGAGTCCGGGGCTGTCCGTGCTTCTCCCCGAAAAGAAGGTTTTGCGCCGAGCCCTGAGAACCTGTTCACGTTCTCAGCGGTCGGCGCGCAGATGCAAAGTCACCTGCAGTCCCCTGGTGTGCCCCGGTGGGGGGGACTGCAGGGTGCAGGAGCCGCCCTGGCGCGCCACGATGGTGGTCACGATGGACAGCCCCAGGCCATAGCCTGGCCTGTGCATTGCGCTGGTGCTGTGTCCGTTGCGGTAATGGCGTTGCTGCAGCAGCGCGAGTTGCTCTGCGGTGATGCCTGGCCCGCTGTCGCGCACGCTGCAGGTGGCCGGCAGCGCCACTTCGAGCACGATGGGGCCCCGGGGGGCATAGCGCACCGCGTTTTCAACCAGGTTGCGCAGCGCAATGGCGAGGGCGTCGAAGTCGCCGCGCACCCACACGTCGTCATCTTCGGGCAGCACCAGCTGCAGGCGCTGCAGCAGGGCGCCGTCCGACCAGAATTCCTGCGCCACGGCCGCAGCAACCTGCCCGAGGTTGACGCGGTCCTGTGCCAGCGCTGCACCCGAGCCCGCGCGCGACATCTGCAGCAGCTTCTCGCTGCGGCGGCTGAGTCGATCCAGTGACTGCAGCGCGCTCTGGATGTCGGTGTACGCCACTCCCGTGGGCACATGTCCCAGGGCGGTCTGCAGGTTCAGCCGCACGGCGGCCAGCGGGGTGCGCAGTTCGTGGGCGGCATTGGCCGACAGGGCGCGCTCGGTGTCCAGGGCGTCGGCCAGGCGGGCGAGTAGATGGTTGGCGCTGTCCACAATGGTTTGCAGTTCATCGGGCAGCCCCTGGCCTGGCAAGGCGGCGAGGTGGTTGCCGTCGCGCTGCCGCAGCTCTGCAGCCAGCGTGCCTGCGGGCGCTAGCGCGCGTTGCGTGACGGTGCGGATCAGCAGACCCAGCAGGGGCAGGATGACCAGCAGCGGCACCAGCAGCCCGGCCAGTGCCTGGGTGCGGGCGGCGCTGCGGTGCGCCAACGGGTCGCCCACATGGATGAACATGGGCAGCGAGGGATGCGCCAGGGTGTAGGTGCGCAGCAGGGGCGTATCGAAAAAACCCGTTTTCAAGGGCACCGGCAAGGCGGTCAGTGGGGCGTCTGCCGAGCGCAGCAGCAGCGCGTTGTGGTCATTGACCACCTGGTACAGCAGCACATCGTGGTGGGCCCCGCCCAGGTTGCTGTGGGGGACTTCCAGCCTGTACATTGTGCCGTCGCGCTCGGACGGATTCTGGTGGTTGCGTGCATCGTGCGCCGCCAGGTCCAGCAGGCGCTCGGCGCTTTCGACCAGGCCGGCATCGAGCTGTTCGCTCAGTTCATGCTGCAGGTACCAGCCCACGGCGCCACTGGCGGCCACCCAGAGCATGGCAATCCAGGGCAGCAGCGCCCGGGTCAGGGCGCGTGAAAGACTGTGCCGGGCGCGGGCCATGGTCACGCGCTGGTGTTGAGCTTGTAGCCCAGCCCGCGCAGGGTCTGGATACGGTCGCGGCCGATCTTTCGCCGCAGGTTGCTGATGAAGACCTCCAGCGTGTTGCTGTTGGCGTCGGCATCCAGGCCGTACAGCGCGTCCTGCAGGCTCTCGCGGGTGTGGATTCGGTCGGGTCGCAGGGCCATCACGCGCAGCAGGGCCCATTCCTTGGCCGTGAATTCCACCGGCTGCCCGTCGAGGGTGACCACCATGCGTGCCAGATCAATCAGCAACCCCTGCAGCTGCAGTACCGCGCTGCCCGCGCCGCTGCGGCGGCGCTCGACGGCACGCAGCCGCGCCAGCAGCTCGTCGGGGTCGTAGGGCTTGACGAGGTAGTCGTCGGCGCCAGCGTCCAGGCCCCGGATGCGGTCGGTGATCTGGTCGCGGGCGGTGAGCATGATGACGGGGCTGTCGGGCAGCGCGCGGCGCAGCTGGGGCAGCAGCGCCAGGCCTTCGCCGTCGGGCAGTTGCCAGTCGAGCAGCACGGCCGCCCAGTGCGCGGCGGGCAGCATGGCGCGGGCACTGGCCAGGCTGCTGGCGCATTCACACACAAAACCGCGGGCGTTCAGGAAGGCCGCCAGCGCGTCTGCCAGCGGGCCATCGTCTTCGATCAGCAATATGCGCAAGGAGGGTCTCCGGTGGTTGTCATAGGAAGCTGTCGCAGGAAAGGGCCGGTGCCGCATGGTGCCGCAGCGACCTGAATGCCGGCTGAAGCCTTTGGCCTCAGCGGCCCCGCAAGAACAGGGCGTCCAGCTCGCGCATCGACAGCTGGCGCCAGGTGGGGCGGCCGTGGTTGCACTGGTCGGAGCGCTCGGTGGTCTCCATCTGCCGCAGCAAGGCGTTCATCTCATCGAGCGTGAGCTTGCGATTGGCCCGCACCGCGCCATGGCAGGCCATGGTGCCCAGGATTTCGTTGCGGGCGCGCTGCACCACCGTGGTGGCGTCGTGCGCGGCCAGCTCGGCCAGCACGCTGCGGGCCAGTTCCACCGGGTCGCCCTGCGCGAGCGTGGTGGGCACGGCACGCACGGCCAGGGTCTTGGGCGAGAAGGGCACCACCTCCAGGCCCAGCGTGGCCAGCACGTCGGCGGATTCCTCGGCGGTGGTCACCTCCTCGGGGGTGGCCGCGAAGGTGGCGGGAATCAGCAGCGGCTGGCTGGTGATGCGCGCGCCGCTGTCCACCTGCGCCTTGAGGCGCTCGTAGACGATGCGCTCGTGCGCTGCGTGCATGTCCACGATGACCATGCCGTGGGCGTTCTCGGACAGGATGTACACGCCATGGAGCTGGGCCACTGCATGGCCCAGGGGCCAGGCAGTTTCCTGGCTCTCATGGCCCAGGGGCCAGGCGGTTGCCTGGTTCTCACGGCCCAGGGGCCAGGCGGTATCCTGGCCCTCACGGCCCAGAGGCCAGGCGGTATCCTGGCCCTCACGGCCCAGAGGCCAGGCGGTTGCCCCGGCGGCTGGCGGTGCGGGCGTGCCCGCTGCGGCGGGGGGCCAGGCGATGGGGAGCGGTTCCGAGGAGGGTTCTGAGGGGGGCTCGGTGGGGGCGGCGGGTTGCGCTGGCTGCCATAGTGCCTGCAGGTCGCTTACCTTGTGGCCAGGGCGTTCATCAAATTTGATAGCTGCTTGCGCTTGCCACGCCTGGGCTGGAGGCTGTTTTAGCTTGAAATCCGCTGCGCCCACCCCGGTCTGTGCAGGGGTGGCAGCGGCTGCCGCCAGCGCCGCCGCGCGTGGGGCTGCCAGGGCGTTCTCCAGGGCGTGGCGCACGGCCTGGTGCACTTCGCGGCTGTCGCGAAAGCGCACCTCGATCT
>WOZN01000264.1 GCA_011620245.1 Acidovorax sp. | reverse complement strand
AGGTCGTCACGATGGAATATGCCGCCGACAAGGCCGACATTTTCGTGACCACCACGGGCAACAAGGACGTGATCCGCCACGAGCATATGCTGGCCATGAAGGACCAATCAATAGTCTGCAACATCGGCCATTTCGACAACGAAATCCAGGTCGCCACGCTGGAGCCATACGAGTGGGAAGAAATCAAGCCCCAGGTGGACCACGTGATCTTCCCGGACGGCAAGCGCATCATCCTGCTGGCCAAGGGCCGCCTGGTGAACCTGGGCTGCGGCACGGGCCACCCAAGCTTCGTGATGTCGTCGAGCTTTGCCAACCAGACCATCGCCCAGATCGAGCTGTTCACGCACAGCGACTTCTACGAAAACGGCAAGGTCTATGTGCTGCCCAAGCACCTCGACGAGAAGGTGGCGCGCCTGCACCTCAAGAAGGTGGGCGCCATGCTGACCGAGCTGAGCGACGAGCAGGCCGCCTACATCGGCGTGTCAAAGCAAGGCCCCTACAAGCCCGATACCTACCGGTATTGAACCGCAGATTTTCTGCTGCCATGCTCCTGTTTTAGGAGCTGGTAGCGCAGGCGGTATATGCTCTAGAGCCGGTTTTTACTTGAAACAAATCGTCTGCGGACGAGAGGGTGACGCATGCGCGCAGATGTTTTTCTGGTGGATTTTGGCCACGCGGCCACGCGCTCGCAGGCGCAGCGGCTGATTGCCGCGGGTGTGGAATGGCGCCTTTCGCCGCTGGCGCCGTGGCAGAAGGTCGCCAAGAACGGTGACGAGATCCCCTCCGTGGCCGAGGTGCGGCTGCTCGACGATGCCGAGGCCAAATACATCTCGCGCGGGGGGCTCAAGCTCGAAGGGGCGCTGCGGGCCACCGGCCTGGCCGTGGCGGGGCTGCGCTGCCTCGATGTGGGGCAGAGCACGGGCGGGTTTACCGATTGCCTGCTGCAGCAGGGCGCGGCGCAGGTGATTGGTGTGGACGTGGGCCACGGCCAGCTGCACGAGCGGCTGCGCAGCGACCCGCGCGTGGTTTGTGTCGAGGGCGTGAATGCGCGCTCGCTGACGGCGCAGGCCTTGCAGCAAGCCTGTGAACTGGCCCTGTCCGAAGTCATCGAAGTGGAAGAGGACAACGAGACCCAGCCCGAGGCGCCTTACAGCTGGATGCGCAACGGCGGGCAGGTGGACGAGGAATACGACGACAGCAACGACGCCAAGGACAAGGACATCGAAACCTTCAAGTCCGAGCGCGCAGCCCGGGCCAGGGCCCGCGAGCAGGGCACGCTGCCGGTGGAGCGCCGCCGCCGCGCCGAATGGGCCGATGCCGACATCACGCCGGTGTTTGACCTGGTGACGGGTGACCTGTCGTTCATCTCGCTCACGCTGGTGCTGCCCGCGCTGGTGCCGCTGCTGGCGCCCGGTGGCAGCCTGCTGATGCTGGTCAAGCCGCAGTTTGAATTACAGCCCGGCCAGGTGGGCAAGGGCGGCATTGTGCGCGATGCGGCGTTGTACGCGGTGGTCGAGCAGCGCATCCGCGACTGTTGCGCCGAACTCGGCCTGGTGGTGCAGGCCTGGCTGGACAGCCCCATCAGCGGCGGCGACGGCAACCGTGAGTTTTTTGTTTTTGCGAGGAGGGGCGCATGACCGCTGCCAATGCACCATCCACCGGCTTTCCGGTGAGTTTTGAATTTTTTCCGCCCAAGACGCCCGAGGGCGCCGACAAGCTGCGCGCCGTGCGCCAGCAGCTGTATGCGCAGCGGCCCGAGTTCTGCTCGGTCACCTACGGCGCGGGCGGCTCCACGCAAGAGGGCACCTTCGGCACCGTGCAGGAGATTCTGGCCGAGGGCGTGAGCGCGGCCTCGCATTTCTCGTGCGTGGGCGCCACGCGCCAGTCGGTGCGCGAGCAGCTTGCCACGCTCAAGGCCATGGGCGTCAAGCGCCTGGTGGCCCTGCGCGGCGATCTGCCCAGTGGCTATGGCATCGGGGGCGAGTTCCACTACGCCAGTGACCTGGTGGCTTTCATCCGGGCCGAGACCGGGCGCGATTTCCACATCGAGGTGGCCGCCTACCCCGAGGTGCATCCCCAGGCCAGGTCGGTCGATGCCGACCTGCAGGCCTTTGCCGCCAAAGTGCGGGCCGGGGCCGATTCGGCCATCACACAGTATTTCTTCAATGCCGATGCGTATGAGCGTTTTGTGGGCGATGTGCGCCGCATGGGGCTGGATGTGCCCGTGGTACCCGGCATCATGCCCATCATGGGGTCGTCGCAGCTGATGCGTTTTTCGGATGCCTGCGGGGCCGAGATTCCGCGCTGGATCCGGCTGCGCCTGCAGGGTTTTGGCGACGATACGGCGTCGATCCGGGACTTTGGCCTGGATGTGGTGACTTCGCTGTGCGAGCAGTTGCGCCAGCGTGGCGTGCCGGGCCTGCATTTCTACACCATGAACCAGAGTGCAACCACGCTGGAGCTGTGCCGGCGCCTTGGCCTCTGATCCCGTGCATCGCCGTCCTGTGAGCAATCCGGTGGCGCGTGTCTCGTGGCCGCCCGTCTGCCGCCATGCCGCCCTGGCGGCGGCGCTGGCCCTTGCCGGCCTGTCCGCGCAGGCCGATGGCCTGACGGCATCGCCCGATACGCTGGCGCCCACGTTGTTGACGGTGCCGGGCGAGGCCATGTTGATGGATCCTCCGCCAGCACCTGCGATGCCGTTCCCCGATGCGAGCCCCGTATCGCCCCCACCGCTCACCCTGACCGCCGACGAGGTGGGCCTGGCATCGTGGTACGGCGCGCAGTTCCATCGCCGGCGGACCGCCAGCGGGGAGCGCTTTGACATGGCGGCTCTCACGGCCGCCCACCCGACGCTGCCGTTTGGCTCGCTGGTGTGCGTGCGCAGCCAATTCACGGGCAAGTCGGTGGTGGTGCGCATCAATGACCGCGGGCCGCATTCGGGCAACCGTGTCATCGACCTCAGCCGTGCCGCCGCCCAGGACCTGGGCCTGCTGGGCCTGGGGCTCAAGCCTGTGGAGCTGTTCGCCCTGGACGGCGGGGAGAGCACCTGCCCGGGCCCGCCCTGAGATTGTGAACACGTTCTGAGATCATGAACAAGTTCTGACGGGGCGCAGGGCGTCAGTCGCCCGATTCGAGCGTGTGGGTGGCGTGCCTGTCCTGGGCCAGCAATTGCACCATCTGGGGCAGGGCCGTCTTCAAGGCGGCCTTCAGGGTGAAGGGCGGATTGATCAGGAACATGCCGCTGGCGGGCAGGCCGGGGCGCTTGACTTCGCCATCCGCGGTCTCGGTGAGCTTGCTGGACTTGACGGTCAGCGTGGCGTGCAGCCAGCTCTTGCCCGCCTTGGTGGCCAGGGTTTTGAGGCGGCGCGGCAGGTCGTGCGCCTCGGGGCGCGCAATGATGGGGTGCCAGATGGCGTAGGTGCCGGTGGCAAAGCGCTTGAGCGAGTCGGCCGCCATGTCCAGCACCTTGGCATAGTCGCTCTTTATTTCATAGCTGGGATCGCACAGCACCAAGGCGCGGCGGGCCGGTGGGGGTAAAAATTTCTTGATGCCTTCGAAGCCGTCCTCGTGCAGCACGGCCACTTGCCGGCCGGCCTCCAGCTGCGCCACGTTGCCGGCCAGCGCGCGCAGGTCGGTCGGGTGCAGTTCAAACAGCTTGAGCTTGTCGTGGCCGCGCAGCAGCCGCTGGATGATGAAGGGCGAGCCGGGGTACACCTTGGTGGCGGCGCCCTGGTTGAAGGCTTTCACCATGTCCACATAGGCCTGCAACGCGGGCGTGAGGGCGGCCACACCGGGCGCCGTGAGGCGCAAGATGCCGTCCGCCGCTTCGCCGCTGGTGCTGGCGTAGTCGCCGTCGAGCCGGTACAGGCCCGCGCCCGCATGGGTGTCGAGCACTGTGAGGGCCGCGTCTTTTTCGGTGAGGTGTTGCAAGGTGGCAATCAGGACGGTGTGCTTGAGCACATCGGCGTGGTTGCCCGCATGAAAGGCGTGGCGATAACTGAACATGGCGCAATGGTAACGACGCGGCCCCTGGTTGCCCTGGGGCGCTGCTGCGCTGCGCAACACCGGCGTGCAGTGCGGGCCAGGGTGTGGTTCGATAATGATATAAAAATAATAGCATTTGGCGCTTTGTGTGAAAGGGCTGCGGGCTGTTTTGATCCGGATTTTTCGGTTTTTTGGCGCTCGCTTGTGGCCGGGCCGGTGCGGGACCGGCGTGCCAGGCAAAAACGGCACAATCGGTGGCGTTCATGCCGCTGGGTAACGTTTTTGGCCGACAGGACGCCTTTTAGGGGCAGTCTCTGTGGGTGCGGTCATCGTCCGACCAGCAGACCTTCCAAGCGGGGCTGGCGTCCTTCATGGGCGAGGCGCGCCTGCTGGCGCAGTTCGACCATCCGTCCCTGGTGAAGGTTTTCCGTTTCTGGGAGGCCAACAACACCGCCTACATGGTCATGCCGCTCTATACCGGCATGACCTTCAAGCAGGCGCGCGCGCGCATGCGCACGCCGCCGCCAGAGGCCTGGCTGCGCAAGATGCTGTGGTCGGTGCTGGGTGCGCTGCGGGTGCTGCACGAGGGCAACACGCTGCACCGCGACATCTCGCCCGACAACATCTTCCTGCAGGACAACGGGCCGCCCGTGCTGCTTGACCTGGGGGCCGCGCGCCATGCCATCAACGACCAGGGCCACAAGCACACAGCCGTGCTCAAGGTGAACTACGCGCCCATCGAGCAATATTCCGAAGGCGACAATGAATTGCGCCAAGGCCCCTGGAGCGACCTGTATTCGCTGGCCGCTGTGGTGCATGGCTGTCTGTGCAACGACACCCCGCTGCCCGCCACCCTGCGCTCCATCCGGGACCGGATGGTGTCGTTTTCGCGCGTGGCCAGGACCGTCCAGCGCCAGTTCGGGGTGGAATATTCGGCGCCGTTCGTGGCCGCCATTTCCCAGGCCCTGGCCTTGCGCCCCGAAGACCGCCCCCAGAGCATTGACGCTTTCCTGCAGACCATGGGCATGACCGCGCCGCCCGAGGGGGTCGAGCATTTCGACTTCCGGGCCGAGCTGGGGGTATCTGGATCGGGCCGGCGGGCCATCCGGGCCCTGGTGTGGTCACTCCCATGGTGGACGTGACCTCCGCTCCCCGGCAAATGGCCGATCTGGAGGGCCTGACCTACCGTTCGGCCCGGCCTGCCCTGCCGTCGGCCGGCGCGACCGTGCAGGACGTGCAGAAC
>WOZN01000123.1 GCA_011620245.1 Acidovorax sp. | reverse complement strand
TCGATCACGGGTTTGCGGCTGCGTATCACCACAGCCGCCGCAGCCTTGGCGCAGACGCTACCGCGCTGCCCCTGCTGCCTGCGCGAAAACGCAAGACTGCACTTGTCACACAGTAAGCGGCTCTGGGCGCTCAGCCCATCGTCATCAGGCTCGCATTGCCCCCTGCCGCCGCCGTGTTCACGCTGATTGCGCGTTCGATGAGCAGGCGCTCCAGCGGGATGTCCACCGCGCCGGGCTGCAGCGCCGTCACGCCCACGATGGGCCCGGCGCGCTGGGCGAGGGCGGTGCACATGGCCTGCAGCGATGCACATTCGCCGTGGTGCAGAACGGCGTCCAGCGCCAGCGAACCGTCGTGCAGCACGCCGTCTTGCAACGTGACCTGCGCCTGCACCAGCGTGGGCAATTGCGCGCGCAGGCCAGCCTGGGCGGTGGGCCACAGGGCGGTGCCGCCGGTGGCGAGCACGGCGGCGGTCTGCGTCAGCAGATCGTCTGCGCTCTGCGCCATGCACAGCACGCGGGCACGCGGAGCCAGCGTGTACACGTTGCGCTCGCCCGTGGGGCCGGGCAGGGTGCGGGCGGTGCCGCTTTGTGTTTGCCGCGCAAAGCGCTGGCAGGTGCTGGCGAGTGCCGGGTTGCCTTGGTTTTGCGCCCATTGCTGCAGGGTGACAAGTGGCGCGAGCAGACGTTCGCGCAGCGCATCATCGGGCGGCGTGGCGCAGTCGGCGTCGGCAAAGGTGCGCGCCAGCGCATCAGCCGGGCGCTGCGACAGCAGGCGCAGCAGGTACAGCGGCCCGCCCGCCTTGGGCCCCGTGCCCGACAGGCCTTCGCCGCCAAAGGGCTGCACGCCCACCACGGCGCCGACCATGTTGCGGTTCACGTACATATTGCCGGCATGGGCGCGGTTCACCACCCGGGCAATGGTTTCGTCGATGCGGGTGTGCACGCCCTGGGTCAGGCCGTAACCTGTGGCGTTGATCTGGTCGAGCAGCTGGTCGAGGTCATTGCGGGCGTAGCGCACCAGGTGCAGCACGGGGCCGAAGACTTCGCGCTGCAGTTCGCCGATGTGATTCAGATCGATCAATGTGGGCGGCACAAAGGTGCCCTGTGTGCTGGCTGCAGACAGGTGGTTCGGATGCTGAAAAACGCGGTGGCCCTTGGCCTTGAGCGTGTCGATATGGCGGGTGATGCCTGCCTGTGCTTCGGCGTCGATCACCGGGCCCACGTCCACGCGCAGTTCGGCGGGGTTGCCCAGGCGCAACTCGCCCATGGCACCTTGCAGCATCTCTACCACGCGGTCGGCGGCATCTTCCTGCACGCAAAGCACGCGCAGGGCGGAGCAGCGCTGGCCGGCGCTGTCAAAGGCCGACGTTATCGCATCGCCCACCACCTGCTCGGCCAGGGCGGACGAGTCCACGATCATCGCGTTCTGCCCGCCGGTTTCGGCGATCAGCGCAATGGGGCGGCCTGCGGCGTCCAGCCGGCCGGCGATGGTGCGCTGCAGGATGCGCGCGACTTCGGTGGAGCCGGTGAACATCACGCCCATCACACGCGCATCGCCGATCAGGTGCGCACCTACGGTCTCGCCCTGGCCGGGCAGCAGTTGCACGGCCGCGCGGGGCACGCCGGCCTGCCGCAGCAGGCGCACGGCCTCGGCGGCGATCAGCGGGGTTTGTTCGGCGGGCTTGGCCAGCACAGGATTGCCTGCGGCCAGCGCGGCGGCCACCTGGCCCATGAAGATGGCAAGCGGGAAATTCCAGGGGCTGATGCAGGCCACGGGGCCCAGGGGAATATGCGTGGCGTTGTCGAAGGTGCTCTGCACCTGGGCCGCGTAGTAGCGCAGAAAGTCCACGGCTTCGCGCACTTCGGCCACGGCGTTGCCGGCATTCTTGCCCGCTTCGCGCATCAGCAGGCCCAGCAGGGGCAGCATGCGCGCCTCCAATAGGTCGGCCGCGCGCAGCAGGGCAGCGGCGCGTTCGGCAGGTGGCGTGGCGGCCCAGGGGGCTGCGGCGGCCTGGGCGTGGGCCAGGGCCTGGTCCACATCGGCGGCGGTGGCTTCTTGCACCTGGCCCACCATATCGCTGTGGTCGGCCGGGTTGCGCACGGGTTGGGTGGGGCCGGTGGGCGCGTCATCGCCGAGCAGCGGGCCTGCGGTCCATGCGTGGGTTGCAGTGGCTTGCAAGGCGGCGGCCAGTGCAGTCAGCGTGTTTTCGTTGGACAGGTCCAGCCCGCGCGAGTTGGTGCGGTGCGCGCCATACAAGTCCCGGGGTTTGGCAATGCGGGGGTGGGGCAGGCCGGCGGTGCCTTCCACGGCGGCTTGCTGGTCCACCATTTGCACGGGGCTGCGCACCAGTTCATCGAGCGCAATGGTTTCGTCGGCAATCCGGTTCACAAACGAGGTGTTGGCGCCGTTTTCCAGCAGGCGGCGCACCAGGTAGGCCAGCAGCGTTTCGTGCGTGCCCACGGGGGCGTAGATGCGGCACGGGCGGCCCAGGCCGCCCCTTCCTGTTTCTCGGCCCAGGCCGCCCTTTCCTGTTTCTCGGCCCAGCTTGCCGGCAGTGACGGCGCCCACCATTTGTTCATACAGTGGCTCACCCATGCCATGCAGGCACTGGAATTCATACTGCCCCGCGTAATAGCTGCTGCCCGCCAGGTGGTAGATGGTGGCCACCGTCTCGGCGTTGTGTGTGGCGAACTGGGGGTATACCGCCTCGGGCGCGGCCAGCAGCTTGCGTGCGCAGGCGATGTACGAAATGTCGGTATGCACCTTGCGGGTGTAGACGGGGTAGTCCTCCAGGCCATCGACCTGGGCGCGCTTGATTTCGCTGTCCCAGTAGGCGCCTTTCACCAGCCGCACCATCAGGCGGCGCTGGGTGCGGCGGGCCAGGTCGATGACAAAGTCAATGACGAACGGGCAGCGCTTCTGGTAGGCCTGGATCACGAAGCCGATGCCGTTCCATCCAGCCAACGTGGGCTCGTGGCACAGGCGCTCCAGCAGGTCGAGCGACAGCTCCAGCCGGTCGGTTTCTTCGGCGTCGATGTTCAGGCCGATGTCATACTGCCTGGCCAGCGCGGTCAGGCGCGCTACCTGCGGATACAGCTCTTCCATCACCCGGCCAAACTGCGCGCGGCTGTAGCGCGGGTGCAGGGCCGAGAGCTTGATGGAGATGCCCGGGCCTTCATAGATGCCGCGCCCGGCGCAGGCCTTGCCGATGGCGTGGATGGCCTGCTCGTAAGAGGCGTAGTAGCGCCTGGCGTGCGCACTGGTCAGCGCGGCCTCGCCCAGCATGTCGTACGAATAGCGAAAGCCCTCGGCCTCCATCGTGCGGGCGTTGCGCAGCGCTTCGTCGATGGTCTTGCCGGTCACAAACTGCTCGCCCATCATGCGCATGGCCATGTCCACGCCCTTGCGGATCAGCGGCTCGCCGCCCTTGCCAATCAGGCGGCTGAGCGAGTTGCCCAGGCTGCCTTCGCTGTGCGTGGCCACCAGCTTGCCGGTGATGAGCAGGCCCCAGGTGGCGGCGTTGACAAACAGCGACGGGCTCTTGCCCAGGTGCGCATCCCACTGGCCGTGGCTGATCTTGTCGCGGATCAGCGCATCGCGCGTGGCCTTGTCGGGGATGCGCAGCAGCGCCTCGGCCAGGCACATCAGCGCCACGCCTTCCTGCGACGACAACGAAAACTCCTGCAGCAGGCCCTGCACGATGCCCGCGCGCCCGGCGCTGGCCTTGCGCTCGCGCAGCGCCTTGGCAATGCGCAGGGCCAGTTGCCCAGCCAAGGCGGCCTGGTCCTGCGGCAAGCGGGCCTGGGCCAGCAGCGGGGCCAGGGCTTCAGGCTCGGGGCGGCAGTAGGCGGCGGTGATGGCAGCGCGCAGCGGATTGGTGAGCGGCGTGCGGGGGGCGAAATCGGCGAAAGGAACGCAGGGCAGCGTCATGGCAGTGTCTTTCGGTGGTTTTTGCGGGCCAAACGCCGGTTTGGCGCATTGGTTGCGATGATCCTCGGACTTCTAAAGCGCTAACCAAAATGCAAACAGAATCCGATCAAAGCGATGCGTTTGGGCGCAGGGCAAGGCGCAAACCGCGGGGGGCGGGTTTGGCTATCTGCTCAAGACGCGCTGTGCCGAAGGGCTTAGCCTGAGCGGTAGTTGATACATCAAAGGGCCGGATCAATAACGCGGCTTGCGCGCGGATGGTCTGGCCGCGCCGGTCACCCGCGGCGGCAGGCCGGTGTGCTGGGTCAGCAGACGGCCTTTTTGCGGCCTGGCCGGTGTGGCGCCTGCCGCCTTGGTGGCGGATGGCGTGGAATTGGTGCGCCGCGCACTCTGATAACCCCCATCGGTCAGCGGCTGGAAAGTCGGGATCAGATGGTGCTTGCCGTTGCCAATCAGGTCGGCCCGGCCCATGGCCTTGAGTGCCTCGCGCAGCAACGGCCAGTTGTTGGGGTCGTGGTAGCGCAAAAAGGCCTTGTGCAGGCGCCGGCGCTTTTCGCCGCGCACGATGTCCACCGTCTCGCTGTCGCGCGTGATCTTGCGCAGCGGGTTCTTGTTGCTGTGGTACATGGCCGTGGCCGTGGCCATGGGGCTGGGGTAGAAGGTCTGCACCTGGTCGGCGCGAAAGCCGTTCTTCTTGAGCCAGATGGCGAGGTTCATCATGTCCTCGTCGCTGGTGCCCGGGTGCGCGGCGATGAAATACGGAATCAGGAACTGCTTCTTGCCCGCCTCTTCGCTGAACTTCTCGAACATCTGCTTGAAGCGGTCGTAGCTGCCGATGCCCGGCTTCATCATCTTGGTCAGCGGGCCCTGCTCGGTGTGCTCGGGCGCGATCTTGAGGTAGCCGCCCACATGGTGCTGCACCAGCTCCTTCACGTACTCAGGGCTTTTCACGGCCAGGTCGTAGCGCAGGCCCGAGCCGATGAGGATCTTCTTGATGCCCTTCAATGCACGGCCGCGGCGGTAGATCTTGATGAGCGGGCCATGGTCGGTCGTGAGGTTCTGGCAGATGCCGGGGTACACGCAGCTCGGTTTGCGGCAGGCGGCCTCGATCTCGGGGCTGCGGCAGCCCAGGCGGTACATGTTGGCCGTGGGGCCGCCCAGGTCGCTGATGGTGCCGGTGAAGCCGCTCACCTTGTCGCGGATGTCCTCGATCTCCTGGATGATGGAATCCTCGGAGCGGCTCTGGATGATGCGGCCCTCGTGCTCGGTGATGGAGCAGAAGGTGCAGCCGCCGAAGCAGCCGCGCATGA
>WOZN01000353.1 GCA_011620245.1 Acidovorax sp. | reverse complement strand
TGCGTACACTGCCCCGCATGAGCCGCACCCCCGACACCATCAGCACCCTGCGCGACGTTCTGGGCCGCTGCCGCACGATTGCGGTGGTGGGCCTGTCGCCGCAGTGGCACCGCCCCAGCTTCTTTGCCGCCAAGTACATGCAGGCGCACGGCTACCGCATCGTGCCGGTAAACCCGGTGGTGGCGCAGAGCGGCGGCAGCATTCTGGGCGAGACCTGCTTCGCCAGCCTGTCTGACGCCGAACAGGCCATCGCGCGCCAGGGCGGGCGCATCGACATGGTGGACTGCTTTCGCAAGAGCGAGGACATCCCCCCGCTGGCCGAAGAGGCCATCGCCATTGGGGCCAGCTGTCTGTGGCTGCAGCTCGGCGTGGTGAACGAAAACGCCGCCCAGCGGGCCGAGGACGCGGGCCTGCAGGTGATCCAGAACCGCTGCGTAAAAATTGAGCACGCGCGCCTGTTCGGCGGCCTGGGCTGGATGGGCGTGAACACCGGCGTGATCACCGCCAAGCGGCTGCGCAAGCTCCCCTATTGATAGCTACCAGCGCTTGCTACATAAGCGCTGGAGGCACTTTTTATTCATAAAACCATGGCAGACACACCTTCCAGCGGCGCCGACCACGCCTACGGCTTCGGCACCCGCGCCATCCACGCCGGCGCCCAGCCCGACCCGGTGACCGGCGCGCGCGCTACGCCCATCCACCAGACGACCAGCTTCGTGTTTGATGACGCCGAGCACGCCAGCAGCCTGTTCAACCTGCAGACCTTCGGCAACGTCTACAGCCGCATCAGCAACCCCACGGTGGCGGTGCTGGAGGAGCGCATCGCCAGCCTGGAAGGTGGCCGCGCCGCCCTGGCCTGCGCCAGCGGCATGGCCGCGCAGATGGCGGCGCTGCTGGCCATTTTGAAAACCGGCGACCACATCGTGGCGGCCAGCACGCTATACGGCGGCACGGTGGGGCAGCTCGGCGTGGGCTTTGGCCGCCTGGGCATTGAGACCACCTTCGTCGACCCGGCCGACCCCGAAAACTTTGCCCGCGCCATGCGCCCGAACACCCGCGCGGTGTATGGCGAAACCATCGGCAACCCGCTGGTCAACGTGCTCGACATTGCTGCAATTGCAGAGGTGGCCCACGCGCACGGCGTGCCCCTGGTCATCGACAACACGGTGGCCAGCCCGTACCTGTGCAACCCGCTCGATTTTGGCGCCGACATCGTGGTCCACAGCGCCACCAAATACATCGGTGGCCACGGCACGACCATGGGCGGCGTGGTGGTGGAAGGCGGCAAGTTCCCCTGGGACAACGGCAAGTTCCCCGAGATGGTGGAGCCGAGCCGCGCCTACCACGGCGTGAAGTTTTACGAGACCTTTGGCGACTTCGGCTACACCATGAAGGCGCGCATGGAGGTCAACCGCACCTTTGGCGGCGTGCTCTCGCCCCTGAACGCCTGGCTGCTGCTGCAGGGCGCCGAAACGCTGCACCTGCGCATGCGCGAGCACTGCCGCAATGCGCTGAAAGTGGCGCAGTTTCTGCAAGGCCACCCGAAGGTGCAGTGGGTCAACTACCCCGGTTTGAGCGGCTCGCCATACCACGCGCTGGCACACAAGCAGTTCCGCGCGGTGGACGGCCACCCCGGCGCCTCGGGCATCCTGACCTTTGGCGTCAAAAGTGCAAAGGGTGGCGGCGCGGCAGCGGGCGAGAAGTTCATCGACGCCTGCGAATTTTTGAGCCACCTGGCCAACATCGGCGACGCCAAGACCCTGGTGATCCACCCGGCATCGACCACGCACCGCCAGCTGAGCGACGAAGAACTCGCCCGCGCCGGCGTGAGCGCCGACATGGTGCGCCTGAGCGTGGGCATCGAGGACATCGACGACATCCTCTGGGACATTGACCAGGCGCTGGGGCGGGCCATCCAGGCATAAGACGCAAACCGGCCGCCATGGCGACCTCACGCAATGCAGACAGCCTGATCGACGCCCTCCACGGTCGTGAACCAGCAGGGTGGTTTTGGAGATCAGAAACACCCCCACGCGCGTGGGGAAGACAAGCTGGCTGCATCCCATGTGTGGCCTTGGATGGAAACACCCCCACGCGCGTGGGGAAGACAGCCCGGCCAGCGCATCAATAACTCCTAGAGCAGAAACACCCGCCAGCCCGAAGGCGCGCACAAAGCCATGTTTGACGTTCATGGCCGCCATCAAGGCCTGGTCAATGGTGCCCACGGCAAAAGGCGCCAGCAGGCCGCGTTTGGCCTGGTGAAACCAAGCGCCGCCGGGGCGGCCTTCTTCGCCCATTTCCGTCTGCTGTAGCCAGGCTTTACCGTGCAGCAGCAAGGCGCTGCGGTGCGGGCAATCGGGCGCAATGATGCGGCTTAAAAATGCGTTGAAGCGCTCGTGAATTTTGTTGGAGGTCAGTTGCGTGGGCAGGGCAAAGTAGATGCCGCTGGCCTGCCCACGATCGAGCATTTGGTAGGCCGCATACAGCGCCGCTTCGGTTTTGCCCAGCCCCATGGGCGCCTCCAGCACATAGACGCCAGGGGCACTGGCCATTTCCAGCAACTGCTGCTGCGCGGCGCGCGGGGCAAAGCCAAAGACATCGGCAAAACCCAGTCCAGTCCGGTAGCTGGGGGCGATCCATCCGGCTTCTGTCAACGCGGTGTCGATCAAGCTCTGCCAGGGTTGGGCCGGGTCTTCAAAGTGGCGGCCCGAGCCTATCCAGTCGGCCACGCTGGTCAGGCCTGCAACAAGGCGGGCCTGCGCTGCACTGGCAATCTGCGGCCAGTCCATGCCCAGGCGCTGCTGCAGCGCTTGCACCAGCGCGGCGCGCTGTGCTTGCCAGGCACTGCCGCCAAACACTTCGGCATCGGCCTGCTTGCCTCCCAACTGGGGAGAAAACCCGTGGTGCTGCCCGACGATTTCTGGAATCCACGCCGGTGCACCCAGTGCCTTGGCCGCTGCCTGGCTGACGCCTGCATGGCCGCCCCATTGCCTCTCAAGCTCAGGCGAAATGGTTTGCTTGGGAATGTGTTCTACACCACTGGTGCAGCTGCGTCGCAGCTTTTCCACAAAGCTGGGGCTGACCTTGCCAATATCGTGGCAGGCAGCTGCAAATGCGGCATGGCGCGGAAACAGGTTCGCTTGTAGCGCCTGCGGGTAAAGCGCAATCAAACGCTGGGCCACTGCTCCGACGATATGGCAATGCTCGGGCACGCTGCGCCCTGGGATGATGCCGCCATCTTCAATTTGGAAGGTTTTGGCGGGGCACTGGCAGAAGTCGAGCGCAAGAGCACCAGAACCCTGGTCTAGCGTTGATGTGTGAGTCGCCGAGCTTCTGTGCAGCATAGATTTCAAAATAGAAAAGAGGCTAAAAGACACAAAGGCTACCAAGCCTTGGTCTGCGGCACAGATTGGCTCAAGTAGAAATCTGACCAGCCTTCCAGCCCTGATCATCAGCCGTCACGCATGCCCGGTGTAGGTGTTTTGCGATTTCGCGGTACGAAAAATTGAGCAGGCCCGTCGCGCACCATGGAGCGAACGCAACCGCCTCTTGCTGGTGCACCTGTTCGCCCACCCGGCCAACGTGCTGGTGCTGGTGCTGGTGCAGGACGATCCCACGAACGATCTCGAAATCGCGACCATCAACCTACCGGACGAACAGCTGCAGGTCTGCCCGGGCACCTGTTCATGGTCAGCCATGACCACACGCTCCTCGGCAACCTGGTGCTGACCGACGCGGGCGTGGCCACGCTGCACGAGGCCGACCATATCTTTGCTTTGGGCGAGTTGCTGCCCCAGCGCGTGCGCGAGGCCGCCTCGGGCCCCACGCTGCGGCTGAACCTGGGCATCTCCGACGGCATTGCCAAGCTGGCCGTGCACCGGCTGCTCACGCCCGCGCTGGACGAGCCCCACCGGCGGCTGCTGTGCCACGAGGGCGAGTTTCAGCCGCTCTTGAGCGAGCTGGCGCTGCCCGCCGGCGTGCTGGCCGACACCACCGACCGCCGGCGCCTCGTTTCAGGCGCGCTGCTGGCGCAGACCGTGGCCGGCGCGCTGCTGATCCTGCTGGTGGGCCTGTCGCTGGTGGTGTGGGCGCTGTCTCTGGCGGGCCGCAGCACGCACGCAACCGCTCCCCTTGCTCCGCAGCGTCGGGTACGGCAATTTCACCGCCGTGTCCCGCCCGAATTCGGGATAATCAAGGGCATGAAAACACTGTTGCTGAAACCGGCCCTCATGGTGTCCCTGCTTGCTGTTCTTGCCGGGTGTGGTAGTTCTCCGGTCTACAAGAAGGAGGACTTCAAGAAGGAAACCCCCTTCCAGCGGGCCGTGGACGATTCCCCCGTGAAGGCCTGCGATGCCGCGCAGATGGCGCTGCTCAGCCAGGGCTACCGCATCGAGGCCAGCGATGGGGTGTCCGTCCATGCCCAGAAGCATTTCCAGCCCGAAGACGAGGTCAACACCACCATCGATTTCTTCGTCACCTGCAAGGACCATGACGGCGGGAGCATGGTGTTTGCCAACGCGGTGGAGACCACCTACAAGCTCAAGAAGACCTCGAGCGCCACGGGGTTGAGCGTGGCCGGCGCAGGCAGCATCACCATGCCGTGGTCCAAAAGCGCCGATTCGCTGGTGAAGGTGGCCGACCAGACCATTGCGGACGGCAAGTTCTACCAGCGGTTCTTCGACCTGCTCTTGACCTACCTGGGCGGCAAGGCCCGCTGACGGCACCCCGCACCGGCCGCGCCCCCCAGCCCGGCAACCGCGCAGCGCGCATCGAACATTGCACTGGCCAACCAGGCGCCGGAAACCAAAATGCGCGCCTTTCTGGCACCCGGCGATTGCGCGCGCATGTCCCACTGCATCGCTGAAAGATAGCCCCCCTGAGGCGCTTCGCGCCTTCCCCCTGAGGGGGACGCCTCCAGTGGACCGGCAAAGCCGGATCGACGGTGGCGCTGGTGTGGCGCCCGCCCACGGCATGCGCTGTGGTTCACAAGACAGAAACTCTGCACACCCTGAGACAATCGGCCGCATGAACACCACATTCGCCCCCCTGCAAAACGACACCTTCCTGCGCGCCTGCCGCCGCCAAGCCACCGACTACACCCCCCTGTGGCTGATGCGCCAGGCGGGCCGCTACCTGCCTGAATACAAGGCCACGCGCGCCAAGGCGGGCAGCTTCATGGGGCTCGCAACGAACGTGGATTACGCCACCGAAGTCACGCTGCAGCCGCTCGAACGCTTTGCGCTCGACGCCGCGATT
>WOZN01000102.1 GCA_011620245.1 Acidovorax sp. | reverse complement strand
GTGGTGGAGGGCGTGGCGCTGGATGCCGCCGGCACGCCGCTGGTCCAGTAAAGCCCATGCCCGACGAACTGCTAGGTTCATCGGCCGCTCCGACTCGCGCCTGGTGCCCTGCCTGCTGACCGGGGCGGGTTCGAGGGAGCTTTTTCTGGTGCGCAACGTGGGCGCGTTCATACCGCCGTACGACGGATCGCGCGGCCACCACGGCACCACGGCGGCCATCGAGTTCGCGGTGCCCAATCTGCAGGTGCGCCGCATCGTGGTGTGCAGCCTTGGTCACTGTGGGGCTATCAGAACGCGTTCACGATCTAATGAACAATCCCGGATCATCCGAACCCATGAAGCGCGAACCCAATCCCCCCATGAATTCCACCTCTTTGTTGCAACCCATCAGCCTGGACGTGCTGCGTGAAAAATACCTCAAGCCCGGCGAAACCAGCGCCGAAGACCTCTACCGCCGCGTGGCCCGCGCCCTGGCATCGGTAGAAGCCCCCGACCTGCGCGAAAAGTACGAAACCCTGTTCCTGGACAACCTGCATGCGGGCGCCATTGGCGCGGGCCGCATCATGAGCGCGGCCGGCACCGGCATCCAGGCCACGCTCATCAACTGCTTTGTGCAGCCCGTGGGCGATTGCATCCAGGGCATGGACGACGAGGGCTTTCCCGGCATCTACGAAGCCCTGCGCGAAGCCGCCGAAACCATGCGCCGCGGCGGCGGTGTCGGCTATGACTTCTCGCGCATCCGGCCCAAGGGTGCGCAAGTCAAGGCCACGGCATCCATGGCGTCGGGGCCTTGCAGCTACATGAACGTGTTCGACCAGTCATGCGCCACCGTGGAGAGCGCGGGTGCGCGCCGGGGGGCGCAAATGGGGGTGCTGCGCATCGACCACCCCGACGTGCACGAGTTCATCACCGCCAAGCGCACACCGGGGCGCTGGAACAATTTCAACGTGTCGGTGGCGGTGCCGGACGAGTTCATCGCCGCCGTGCAGAACAACGCACCCTGGGAGCTGGTGCACAAGGCCAGGCCCGGCGCCAACCTGCTGGCCCTGGGCGCCCGCCAGCGCGCGGACGGCCTGTGGGTCTATGCCACCGTGCCCGCGCGCGAGCTGTGGGACACCATCATGAAGTCGGCCTACGACTTTGCCGAGCCGGGCATCCTGTTTCTCGACCATATCAACGAGGACAACAACCTCAATTACTGCGAAGACATCGCGGCCACCAACCCCTGCGTCACCGCTGACACCTGGGTGATGACTGCCGAGGGACCCGCGCAGGTGGCCGACCTCGTTGGGCGCCCGTTTGCCGCCGTGGTGGATGGGCGCGCCTATCGCCTGGAAAGCCAGGGATTTTTCAAGACGGGCACCAAACCCGTGCTGCAGTTGCAAACCCGCGAAGGGCACGCACTGCGCCTCACGGCAGACCACCGTGTGCGCCGCGTGGCGCGCAAGACCCGCTACTGCCTGGAAGTGCAGTGGACCGAGGCCGCGCAGCTTCAACCCGGCGATGAGGTGGTGCTGCATGACCACCGCGCATTGGCAGGCTGGGGTGGTACGGGCACGCAGGCTGAGGGCTATCTGCTCGGGCTGCTGATCGGCGATGGCACCCTCAAGGCCGACAAGGCCGTGATTTCGGTGTGGGCGCCCGAACTCAAGGCTGTGGGGCAGGGCGCGGTGGCCTATGCGGCGTCAGGCGCTGACGGCATCATGCAAGCCGCCATGGCGGCCGCCGCCACATTGCCGCACCGGGCCGATTTCAAAGGCTTCCAGCGTCCGGTGGCCGAGCGTGGCGAGGCGCGCATGGCCAGTGCTGCGCTGTGGCGGCTGGCGCACGATCTGGGAATGGCACCAGGGGCCAAAACCATCACGCCCGCGATGGAGCGGCAGTCGTCCGCGTTCGCACAAGGCCTTTTGTGCGGGCTTTTTGACGCCGATGGCTCGGTGCAAGGCGCGCAAGACAAGGGTCTGAGCGTGCGCCTGGCGCAAAGCGATGAGGAACTGCTGCAAACAGTGCAACGCATGCTGCTGCGCATGGGCATTGCGTCCACGCTGCACCGCAACCGCCGCCCGGCCTCGGTCAGCCAGCTGCCCGATGGCCATGGTGGCACCCAGCCCTATGCGACCCGTGCCCAGCACGAACTGGTCATCAGCGGCGACAACCTGCAGGTGTTTTCCGAGCGCGTGGGCTTTTGCGATACCGAAAAATCGACACGCCTGGACGAGGGTCTGGCGCAGTACCGGCGCGCGCTCAACCGTGAACGCTTTACCGCCACGGTGCAGGCGCTGGTCGATGCGGGCGTGGAGGATGTCTATGACGTGACCGTGGCCGATGTCCATGCTTTTGACGCCAATGGCCTGGTGGTGCACAACTGCGGAGAGCAGCCGCTGCCCTCCTATGGCTGCTGCGACCTCGGCCCTGTCATCCTGACCCGGTTCGTGCGCCACCCCTTCGGCTTCGACGGCTTGCCGTCGTTTGACTTCGAGGCCTTCGAGAAGGTGGTGGCCCTGCAGGTGCGCGCCCTCGACAACGTGCTGGACTTGACGTTCTGGCCCCTGCAGCAGCAGCGTGACGAGGCCATGGCCAAGCGCCGCATTGGCGTGGGCTTTACCGGCATGGGCAACACGCTGGCCATGCTGTGCCTGCGCTACGACATGCAGGAAGGGCGCGCCATGGCGGCGCGCATTGCACAGACCATGCGCGACGCGGCGTACCTGGCTTCGGTGGAACTGGCCCGCGAAAAGGGGGCCTTCCCCAAGTTCGAGGCCGAGCCCTATCTTGCCGCCAGCACCTTCGCCAGCCGCCTGCCCGAGCCGATCAAGGAGGCCATTCGCAAGCACGGCATCCGCAACAGCCACCTGCTCTCCGTTGCCCCCACGGGCACCGTGAGCCTGGCCTTTGCCGACAACGCCTCCAACGGCATCGAGCCACCGTTTTCGTGGATGTACAAGCGCAAGAAACGCGAGGCCGACGGCAGCATCAGCGAGTATTCGGTGGAAGACCACGCATGGCGGCTGTACCGCGAACTGGGCGGGGACGTGAATGCGCTGCCCGACTATTTCATCTCGGCGCTGGCCATGCCTGCCGAGGAGCATATCGCCATGATGGAGGCGGTGCAGCCCTTCGTGGACACGGCCATCTCCAAGACCGTGAACATCCCGGCCGACTACCCCTACGACGATTTCAAGGACCTGTACCTGCAGGCCTGGCGCGCCCGCCTCAAGGGCCTGGCCACCTACCGGCCCAATGCCATCCTGGGCTCGGTGCTCGAAACCCATGCAGCGCCCGCACCGGTGGCCGTACCAGTGGCCGTACCAGTGGCCACACCTGCGGCCCCGCCTGTGGACCCGATGCGCACCGTGATCGAGAGCCGGCCCAAGGGCGCGCTGTCGGCCGTGGCCGAGAAGGTGGAGTACTGGACGCAGGAAGGCCACAAGACGCTGTACCTCATCGTCTCGTTCCTGCCGGTGCCCACGGGCATTGGCTCGGGCACGGTCGATCGCGCCATCGAGTTCTTCATGCCCGTGGGCCAGAGCGGCGAGTCGCAGCAATGGATCACCGCCAGCATGCGCCTGCTGTCGCTGGCCGCGCGTGGCGGTTTCCTGGAGCGGGCGCTGTCCGACATGCGCAAGGTGGCGTGGGACCGCGGCCCCGTGCGCCTGGGCACGCACCAGAAGGACGACGGCACCCGCGTGCCCATGTGGCATGACTCCGAGGTGGCGGCCATGGCCTATGCCATCCAGAACATCCTGGCGCGGCGCGTCACCGATCCGGTGCAGCAGCAGCTGCCCCTGGAAGAGCCGGCACCGCAGGTCAGCGGCATGCCGCCCGCCATGGCCGGCAAGAAATGCACCGAATGCGGTGCGCACGCCGTGATCCGCAAGGACGGCTGCGATTACTGCACGCAATGCGGCCACCTGGGAACCTGTGGGTGAGCTCCCGGCCCGTCATTCCTGTGCGGGGGGCTGGCAAGCTTTCTGCGGATGCGCTGGCGCAGATGGACCAGCGCTGGCGCGTGCGCTACCTGATGCTGGCGCCCCATCGCCTGGGCTTCTTTCTGGCCATGGTGGTGGTGCTGGTGGCCGCTGGCCGCTGGCCTGTGGGCCGCAACCATGGGCGCCTGGGGGCTGCGGCTGGGCCGCTGGTACGGCTGCCTGCGCGCTGACGGGCGACCGGGCTGAATCGAGAATCCGCACATGGCCGCCCTTCCCCTGAACCATGCGCCCGGCACCGGGCATTCCACCGTCCTGGACGACGGGGCAGTGGCGGCCATGGCCGCGGCGTTGATCCAGTCGCGCCAGACCATTTTGCCCAAGCGCCTGGGCGCACCCGGCCCAAGCGCTGCCGAGCTGGCCGCCATCCTGAATGCCGCAGCCCACGCGCCCGACCATGGCCGGCAGCTGCCCTGGCGCTTCGTGCTGGTGCCCGAGGCAGCGCGCGCCCCGCTGGCCGAGGTGTTTGCCCAGGCACTGCTGGAGCGTGACCCCTGCGCCACGCCCGGGCAGTGCGGGCAGGCGCGCGAAAAAGCCCACCGTGCTCCGGTGCTGATGCTGGTGGTGGTGGATGGCGAACGCGGCGACCCCGAAATCGATCTGGCCGAGCGGCTGGTATCCGCCGGCTGCGCCGTGCAGAACATGCTGCTGATGGCGACGGCGCAGGGCCATGGATCGGCGCTGACCAGCGGCAAGGCCCTCAAGGCGGCCAGCCTGCGCGCGCTGTTCCAGCTGGCTGCGTCCGAGCAGGCCCTGTGCTTCATCAGCATCGGCACCGTGCTGTCGCGCAAACCGGCGCGGGCGCGGCCCATGGCAAGCGCCTACGTCAGCACGCTCGACGCGAACCGGGGCGTGGTGCCCGGGTTCTGACGCGGCTCAACTTCTCCATTGCGAGATTTTTTCATGGACATTTCCAGCTTCGACGATCTGCTGCAAGCCGCGCGCCTGCAACCCGAGCCCCAGCGCCTGCTGTTTGTGTTTGCGGCGGTTGAACCTAGAAACGGCAGTTGACCGCTTTGCGTCCCTTGCCAGGCCGCATGAAATCAAGCGTTGACGGCTTCGATGGCGTTCACCTTTTGGGTGAGAGCGCTATGCACCCGCCAGCACCGCGCTCGGGGCGCCATGCGGCGTTGCTCCTCCTTGCGGGCAGTAGCCCGCCGCGTCGTCGCGTCTTGCCTGGCACCCCGATCACGGCACCGGCAGGCGCATCCAACCGCCGCTTCTAGGTTGAATTGCCCGACGACGCCACCCCTGCGCAGCGCGAGCGCTTTGACGCCG
>WOZN01000181.1 GCA_011620245.1 Acidovorax sp. | reverse complement strand
GCAGCAGGCCGCCCAGCAGCCCGCCGACCAGCGCCGCCAGCAGCGTGCCCAGCGGGGCGCTGGCGGGGGCAGCAGGAGGCGTGGACTCGGCCTGGTTGGCCGCCAGCGCCGCCGCCAGGGCGGGCGACACGCTGGCGCGCGCGGCTGCGGCCCAGGTGCCGCTCACGCTGGCCACGGTGCGCCAGGCGTGGGGGACCTCCCGGTCTGCGGGGCGCTGGTCGAGCGCCAGCACCAGCGGCAGGCTGGCGGGCGTGTCGCCCCGCTGGGGCGACAGCGGCAGGTCGGCGGTCCAGACATCGCCGTTCCAGGCTTGCGTCCAGTCCTTGCCGGGCACGGCCGCGGGGATCAGCACCTCGGGCGTCTCGGCAAACAGGGCCAGCGTCTGGCCCCGCACCGCAGCGGGCAGCCCGCGCACGTTCAGCTGCAGTCGCTCGCCCTGCACCTGCACCTGGCTCGCGCCCGCCAGCGCCAGCGGCTGGTCGGCCTGGCTCTGGGCGAAGGCGGCGGCATGCAGCGCGGTGGAACCACGAATTGGCAGTTGCAGGGCAAATTCCCCTTCTTCGGGAATGCACTCGACGCGGCACACCAGCCAAGTGGCGCGCAGGCGCACATTCAGCGTGCCGTTGCCCGTCAGCGGTACCTTGAAGTCAGGGCCCACCTGCACCGGCACGGGCAGCAGCACCGTGCCTTCATAGCCATAGTTGGCCAGCGTGCCGATCCGGATGGTGTGGGGCACAGGCCAGGCGGTCTCGCCCGCAACCAGGCCTGCGGGCAGGGTCCAGGCCAGCTCGGTGGGCAGGCCCGAGTCGCCGGGGTTTTTCCAGTAGGTATGCCATTCGGGCTGGTGGGTGATTTGCAGGCCCAGCCACAGCGGCTGGCCGGGTGTCACGCCCTCGGGCGCGTGCGCGATGAGTTCGGCGCGCACATGGGGCGTGGTGACCACGCTGCTGCCTGCGCTGCCGGATTTTGGGTCAAATTGGGCGCTAGCGCCCGTCCATAAAGCGCTGGCAGCTATTAAAACAATAGCGAAAGAAAAGCGGGAGAGTTGGCGATGGAGCATGGTTGCCGATTGTGAGCGCTTTGGCGGCGGATGGTTCCGGCAGGCGGCGGTGGCGCCCGGCTGCCCGCTGCGCGGCCTGCCTATGAGACCGTGAATAGGTTCTTAGGGATGCGGAAATTGCCAATGTCCCGTTTATGGCGAGCGCTGGCGGGATGCAGTGCTAGGCGCTGCGAGTGCCGTGTGGCTATGCCACACAAGCGAGTAGCAACGACGCAATGCGCCCGCCAGTGCCGCCAGAAATGGGATATTTGGCATTTCTGCATCCCTTACTGGGTCGTCAGGCTCAGCTGGGCCTGGGGCGTCCATTTGTCGTCCGGCGTGGTGGTCTTGGGCGCGGCGATGAACAGGCGCTCCTCGGGCAGATTCTGTTCGGCCAGATAGGCCTTGACGGCTTGGCCGCGGTGCATGGCCAGCTCGGTGGCCAGGTCTTCGGTGGCGGGGGGCAGGTGGGCCAGCAGCAGGGCTTCCATCTCTGGCACCGGCAGGTTCTTGGCCATGCCCACCAGGTTGCGGGGCTTGGGCATGTCGGCGCGGCGGTACACCTCCTTGAGCAGCGCCGGGTATTCGGCGGCCTGCACGGGGGTGGTGTCGGCAGGGGCTGCACGGCGCTTTGCGGCGCGCACCAGGTCTTGCAGGCGCTCGCGCTGGATGGCGTCGCGCTCATGCGTGAGGCTGGCCATGCCCGTCACGGTGAGCTTGAGCGCGGGCCGGTCGGTGAGGGCCTTGGCCACCTTGTCCAGGCTTTGCCGGGCCTCGGGCGTGAGCGTGGCGCTGCCCGGGGCGAAGGCCACGGTGCTGAGTTCGTCGCCGCCGCCAAAAGCGCGCGCCAGCAGGCTGAACGGGGCCGTGATGGCCTTGCCGATCAGGTTGACGATCATCTTGAAGATGACGGGGCCGATGCGAAATTGCGGGTCGTTCAGCGAGCCGCTGATGGGCAGATCGAGGTCGATCACGCCCTGGCTGTCGGCCAGCAGGGCCACGGCCAGCCGCACCGGCAGGCTGTTGGGCGCGCCCTCCACAGGGTTGCCGAAGGTGAGCTGGTTGAGCACCAGCTTGTTGCTGGCCGTGAGCTGGCCATTGGGCAGCACCTTGTAGGAGACGTCCATGCTGAGCTTGCCGCGCTCGATGCCATGGCCCGCATATTTCACCGAATAGGGCGTGAGGGGCGGCAATTCGAGGTCGCGCACCTTGCCCTGGATATCGAGCGCCAGCGGCTTGGCCAGCGGGTTGAGCTTGCCGGTGATTTCCAGCGATGCCGAGCCTTCGGCGCGGCCGCGCAGTTCCAGATCGGCCAGCACGGGCTCGCTGCCCGGGGGCTGGGACGAGAACGCGCTGAGCTTGCCGGTCAATTCGGTCAGGTCGGCCGAGTAGTTGGGCTGGATGAAAAAGTCTGAGAACAGCACCTTGCCGTTGACCAGGCTCACCGGCCCGAACACCACCACCGGGGCCAGCGGGTCGGGCGCGGTGGGCGGGGATGGGGGCAGCGGGGTGCTGGCCGAGGCCACGGCATCGGCGGGCGCCGCCCGGGCAGGGGCCGCAGCCGCTGTGGCCGCAGGTGGGTTGCTGACTTCGGCGGGGCTTTTGGCGATGTCGCTCAGGTTGATGCGGCCGTTTTCGTTGATGGTGATGCGCGCATAAAAGTCGGCCAGGCTGGTTTCCTTCACCTCCACACGGGGGGCGGTTTTCGGCGCCAGGGCCACGGAGAGGCCGCGCAGGCCCAGGCTCTTCCAGGCCAGCAGTTCTTCGCCCACCTGGGCGGCGGTCTTGGGCGTGGCGGCGGCCGTGCTGTTGGCGCGCAGATCGTCGATGGCGGCGTTGCCGCTCACGCGCAGCGTGGTGCCGCGCGCGCCTTGGGCCATTGCCACCTGGCCGCGAAAGCCCAGGTCGGCGTGCAGCAACTCGATGGCGAACCGGCTGGCCAGGTAGCCGTCCAGGGCGTGCAGGGGCAGGCGGGTGGCCTCCAGGCGGCCCTGCGTGGCAAACGGCTGGGGCGTCAGCGTGCCCCGGTAGTCGAGCTTGCCGGCGTTGCCCCGGGATTCGAATTTGCCGGCGTTGCCCCGGGATTCGAATTTGCCGGCGTTGCCCCGGCGTGCAGCCACGCGGGCCGAGAGGCTCAGCGGCTCGGGCTTGCTGCCGTCCAGCGCCAGGTTGCGCGCCTGCAGGCCCAGCGCCGACAGGTTCAGCACCACGGGGTGGGGCTGGGCACGGTCGGCAAAGGCCACGCTGCCCTCGTCCACGTTCAGCTCGCCCAGGCGCACGCGCCAGGCGGGAGCGGCCGGCGAAGGCGCGGGTGCGGCCGCAGCGCTGCTGGATGCGGGCGCTGCCTTGAGCCAGCGCTCGAACATCCAGCGGCCATTGGCGGCGCGTTCCACCGTGGCCTGGGGCTGGGTGATGCCCAGGCGCTCGATGTCCACGGTGCGCTGGTCCAGGTTCAGCTTCAGGCCGTCCAGCGCCAGCTTGCCCACGCTGGCCAGCGCGGTCTTGCCTTGTTGCAGCGCCAGCTGCTCCAGCGCCAGCGGCCCCGCGCTGAGGGTGACGCCCGTGGCGCCTGCTTGGGCAGCGTCGCCGGCCGGGGCCTGCCACTGCAGGGCCATCTCGCCGCTGACCCGGCCGGTCAGCGCGGGCTCCAGCGTCTGGGCCAGGTAGGGCGCGGCCAGTTGCAGGGCGAGGTCCTTGGCCGACAGGTTCACCTCGGCGGCCCGGTCGGTGGCCTGGCCCTTGAAGGCCAGGGTGCTGCCCTGCAGGCCCAGCGAGCCAGTGAACGTGAGCGGTGCCTTGAACGGATAAGCCATATCGGCCATGTCCAGCGTGAGGCCGGTGGCTTGCAGCGCAGCGGCGGGCTGGGTGCCCTGGTCGCTCCAGCGCAGCTGGCCCTGGCGCACGGCGGCCTGCGCCACGGCCACGGTCCAGCCGGGGGCGGCTGCGGTTTGGGTTGCGCCACTGGCGCCGCTGGCGGGTGGGGTTGCGCCGCTGGCGGGGGCCTTGGGGGCCGGTGCGGCAGGCGGTGCTGGTTTGGCGGTGGGGGATGCGGCAGGGGTGGCCAGTTGCGCGAGGTTGATCTCGCCCTGGGCATTGCGCGTGGCCGTCACGATGGGCGATGCCAGCTCCACGCTGGCCAGGCGCACCACCTGGTCGAGCGGCCGCACATCGGCCATGTCCACCGTGAGGCGCTCGTAGGAAAGCAGGGGCTGCTGGTTGCGGTCGGTGATGCGCACCTTGCGTGTCTGCACCCGGCCCGACAGCTTCACGGCCGGGCGGGGTGCCTGCTCGAAGGCCATTTTCATGTCCAGGTCGAGGATGGCGCCCTGCACCTGCACCGGCAGGCTGGCGGGCAGGTAGGGCAGGTAAGGCGCCAGATCCAGCCCCTGCCATTTCACCGTGGCCTCGCCCTTGCCTGTCTGGGCAAACGGCGTGGCCTGCGCCGACGAGTCAAACCGGCTGCCGTCGGCCTTGAACGACAGGTGCGGCTCGACCTTGATCTCGCGCTGCGCGGGCAGGGTGCTGATGAAGGGTATTTTGAGGGCCAGTTGGCGCACGGCGTGGGTCTTGTCCACGGTGCGGTCGTCGAAGTCGATGGCGCCGCCGTTCAGCGTGAGGTTGTGCAGCGCCAGCCGCACGGGGCCGCTGGCGGGCTTGCCGGTGGGGGCGGTGAGCCGGGCCAGGATGTCGTCCACGTCGTAGTGGCCTTTGGCCAGGTGCGTGAGCCGCAGATGGGGCGCGTCGATCGTGAGGGTGTCCACCACCGGCGCCAGGCGCACCAGCGACTGCAGCTCGGCATCGGCATAGATGCGCACAATGGTCAGCTGCGGCGGGCCGCCCTGGGCGCCGCCGATGGCGATGTCGCGCAGGGTGAGTTCGAGCGTCCAGGGTGTGAACTCGATGGCCCCCACGGTGACCGGACGCCCCAGCTGCTCGCTGGCCATGCGCTCCAGCGGGCCCTTGAGCAGCGCCGGCACCAACAGCCAGCTCAGCAGCCACAGCAGCAACAGCGCCAGCAAGGCCCACAGGCCCCGGCGCACCCAGCGGTGGTGGCGCAGAGTTTTGAGCGATGCGAGGGCGGGAGGCTGGGGCATGGTGCGGGCAATGGGGTGAAACGCGGCACAAAGCCAGTCGGGCCCAGTGGCGCAGGCTTTGCACAAATTGGATTATCCTGCGCCGCCGCTCCACTACCATGGCAGGCATGAATACCGCCGCACCGCCCCTGCCG
>WOZN01000016.1:13403-26678 GCA_011620245.1 Acidovorax sp. | reverse complement strand
AGACCTGGCCTTTGCCGAAAGCCGCATCCGCAAGGAAACCATCGCCGCCGAAGACGTCCTGCACGACCTGGGCGCCATCAGCATGATGAGCAGCGACAGCCAGGCCATGGGCCGCGTGGGCGAGGTCATCCTGCGCACCTGGCAGACGGCGCACAAGATGAAGGTGCAGCGCGGCAGCCTGCCGGGGGATACGGCCCGCAACGACAACACGCGCATCCAGCGCTACGTGGCCAAATACACCATCAACCCCGCCATTGCCCACGGCATCAGCCACGAGGTGGGCTCGCTCGAAGTCGGCAAATGGGCCGACATCGTGGTCTGGAAGCCCGCGTTCTTCGGCGTCAAGCCCGCGCTCATTCTGAAAGGCGGCCTGATCGCCATGGCTGCCATGGGCGACCCCAATGCCTCCATCCCCACGCCACAGCCCGTGCATTACCGGCCCATGTTCGGCGCCTTTGGCGGCGCCATCGCCAGGACCTCGCTCACCTTTGTCTCGCAGGCTGGCTTGAACGCAGGCATTGGCGAGCGCTTTGGTTTGCGCAAAACCTTGAGTGCCGTGCACAACATCCGCGGCATCCGCAAGCGCGACATGGTGCACAACAGCTACACGCCCAAGATGGAAGTGGACGCGCAGACCTACACCGTGCGCGCCGACGGACAATTGCTGACCTGCGAGCCCGCCACGGTGCTGCCCATGGCGCAACGCTATTTCCTTTTCTGATGCTCCATCCATGCTGACCGTTTCCAAACTCATCCCCCAGGGCCAGGGCCTTGCACCCGTGCTGCTCAAGCGCGCCACCACCGTCGAACTCGACTGGGACCTGCGCCAGAAAAGCCGCTTTGCCGCCACCGACTCCGCCGGGCGCGAACTGGGCGTGTTCCTGCCGCGCGGCACGCTGGTGCGCGGCGGCGATGTGCTGGTGGCCGAAGACGGATCGCTGGTGCGCGTGCTGGCCGCGCCGCAGCCGGTGCTGGTCATCACGCATTGCCCCAACCACGGCACACCGTTTGACCTGACGCGCGCCGCCTACCACCTGGGCAACCGGCATGTGCCCATCGAGCTGCAGCCCGACCACCTGAAGATCGAGCCCGACCATGTGCTGGCCGACATGCTGCGCGCCATGCACCTCATCGTCAAAGCCCAGAACCTGCCCTTTGAACCCGAAGGCGGCGCCTATGCCGCAGGGCATGGCGGCGGGCATGGCCATGGGCACAGCCACGACCATGCACATGATCATCCGCATGACGATGCCCCTGCCCCTGCCCGCCCCGTCGCCATCCCGGTCGCGGCCCAGGGCCATGTGCATGGCCCGCACTGCAACCACGGTCATGACCATGACCACGGCGACCATGACCACGGCGACCACGGGCACGACCACTGACGGCCCGCTCAGCCACTTGATTTCGCATGCGAATCGACCGCCCCGCACCGCTGCCCGCCGCTAGCTTGCTGCAGCTCATCTGGCTCGCATCGCCCGCGCTGCCCGTGGGCGGTTTCTCGTATTCCGAGGGGCTGGAGAGCGCCATTGAAAACGCAGGCATTGCCAGCGAGGCCGCCGTGGCCGGCTGGCTGCTGGACCAGTTGCACATCACCCAGGCCCGGGGCGACATGGCCCTGATCGCCAAGGCCGTGGGCGCCTGGCGTCGTGGGGACATGGCCCATGTGCGCGAACTCAACGACTGGGTGCTGCACACCCGCGAAACCAGCGAGCTGCGGCTGCAGGCCGAGCAGATGGGCCGGTCGCTGGCCGACTGGCTGCGCAACCAGCACCTGGGCAACGAAGCACTGATGCCCGCCGTGCGCCACCTGGCTGCGCTGCCGCCCACCTACCCCGTCGCCTTTGCGCTGGCCGCATCCACCACGCAGGCCCCCGTGCGCGATGTACTGCTGGCCTATGCCTTCGGCTGGGCCGAGAACATGGTGCAGGCCGCGCTCAAATCCATGCAGCTGGGCCAAAGCGCGGGCCAGCGCATCCTGGCCCGGCTGGCCGATGCCATTCCCGCCGCGGCAGACCACGCCATCGGCCTGATGGACAGCGAGCGCCAGGCTTTTTCCCCCATGCTGGCCATCCTGTCGGCCCAGCACGAAACCCAATACTCCCGCCTCTTCCGATCATGACCACCAGCCACCTGCACCATATCCCGAACCGCACCAAGACCCTGCCCCCGCTGCGCGTGGGCATCGGCGGCCCCGTGGGCTCCGGCAAGACCACGCTGCTGGAGATGCTGTGCAAGGCCATGCGCGACGACTACGACCTCATCGCCATCACCAACGACATCTACACCAAGGAAGACCAGCGCCTGCTCACCGTGAGCGGCGCGCTGCCTGCGGACCGCATCCTGGGCGTGGAGACCGGCGGCTGCCCGCACACGGCCATCCGCGAGGACTGCTCCATCAACCTCGAAGCCATAGACCGCATGCTGGGCGAGCACCCCAATGCCGACATCGTGTTCGTGGAAAGCGGCGGCGACAACCTGGCCGCCACCTTCAGCCCCGAACTCTCGGACCTCACCATCTACGTGATCGACGTGGCCGCCGGCGAGAAAATCCCCCGCAAGGGCGGCCCCGGCATCACCAAGAGCGACCTGTTCATCATCAACAAGACCGACCTGGCCCCGCATGTGGGCGCCAACCTC
This sequence comes from Acidovorax sp., assembly GCA_011620245.1. Lineage (GTDB taxonomy): Bacteria > Pseudomonadota > Gammaproteobacteria > Burkholderiales > Burkholderiaceae_C > Acidovorax. The sequence continues at coordinate 24,041 of WOZN01000016.1, read as the reverse complement.
AACGTGATGCACGCCGACACCGTGCGCATGCGCACCAACGCCCAAGGGCTGCTCAAACCCTTCGTGATGACCAACCTGAAAACACGGGAAGGCGTGGCCGAGGTGGTGAAGTTCATCGAGACCCGGGGCATGCTGCAGAAACCAGCGCCTGTGGTGGGCTATTGATCCGGCCCAGTGATATATCAAAGGGCCGGATCAATAGAAGTCTTGACCCATCGGTTGAAAAGCGCTGGCAGCTATCCAAAAAATAGCAACCACATCCTGCCCCCTCACACGCCCTTGTTGCGCATCCAGTCGGCCGTGCCCATGAAGCTCTTTTTCAGCCGCGCCCGCAGTTCCTGCGGCACACCGGTTTCGCCCATGGCCTGGTCCATGCAGGCCACCCACTGGTCGCGCTCCTTGACGCCGATGGCAAACGGCATATGGCGAGCACGCAGGCGGGGATGGCCAAACTGGTCGGTGTAGTACGACGGCCCGCCCAGCCAGCCGCACAGGAACATGAAGAGTTTTTGCCGGGCATCAGCCAGGTCACTGCCGTGGGCGGCACGCAGCTCGGCATAGCCGGGCTCCAGGTCCATCAGGTCGTAAAAGCGCTCGGTGAGCGCGTGCACACGGCTTTCACCGCCGATCCACTCAAAGGGTGTCCCGGCGGCTGCGGGGCCGGAACCATCGCCGCGCGTATCAAGGGTTGAAGAATTCATATAAAAACAGGCTCCAGCACAATGGTATCAAGCGCTGATAGCTATCAAATTAATACTAATAATACCAAGCAACCACAACGCCGCATGGCCTCGCATCGCCTATTCCGCGGAACGGCGCAGCGTCTCGACCACCGGGCGGTTGAGCACATCGCGCAGGCCCCACCAGCCCGCCGCCAGCGCCAGCACGGCCCCGGCCGCGGCGCCCGCCAGGGGCACCCAGGGCGCGGGCGTCCAGGTGAATTCGAACACGAAGCGCGCCAGCGCCCAGCCCACGGCCACGGCCACGCAGCCGGCCAGAAAACCGGCGAGCAGGCCCACACCCACCAGTTCGGCGCGCTGCACCTGGCGCAGCATGCTGGCGCGGGCCCCCAAGGCGCGCATGATGGCGTACTCGCGCGCACGCTCCTCGCGCGTGGCAGTGACGGCGGCGAACAGCACCACCAGCCCGGCCGCCAGCGTGAACGCGAACAAAAATTCCACCGCCTGGATCACCTGCTCCAGCACGCGCTGCACCTGGGCGATGGTGGCGTCCATGTCCACGCTGGTGATGTTGGGAAACTGGCGCACCAGCGCGTTGTCGAACCCCGGCTTGTCAGGGGCCCGGAACGCGGCGAGGTAGGTCACCGGCACATTCTGCAGGTGGGCCACGGAGTACATCACGAAGAAATTGGCCCGCATGGAACCCCAGTCCACCTTGCGCAGGCTGGTGATGCGGGCCTCGCTTTGCACGCCGCCCATGTCGAACTGCAGGCGGTCGCCCAGCTGCAGGCCCAGGGTCTCGGCAATGCCCTCTTCCACGCTGATGGCGCCCTCCTCGCCCGGCGTCCATTGGCCGGCCACGACCTGGTTGTGGGGTGGCGCCTGAACCGCGTTGGACAGGTTGAATTCGCGGTCCACAAGGCGCTTGGCGCGCTCGTCGGAGTAATGGCCGGACTCCACGGGCCGGCCGTTCACGGCCAGCAGGCGGCCGCGGATCATGGGGTACCAGTCGTATTTCGCCACGCCCCCGGCCCGGAGCGCCTGCTGGAACGCATCCGCCTGGTCGGGCATCACGTTGATGACGAAGCGGTTGGGCGCGTCGGGCGGGGTGGCCTTGCGCCAGCTGTCCACCAGATCGGTGCGCAGCAGCACCAGCAGCAGCAGCGCCAGCAGGCCCACAGCCAGGCTGCTGACCTGCACCACGGCGTAGCCCGGGCGTGCCGAGATCTGCCGTGTGGCCAGCACCAGCCAGCGCGGCGCAGTCGATTCGTTGACGCTCTTGCGCAGCAGCTTCACCGCCAGCCAGCTCAGCAGTGCAAACAACGCCACGGCCCCGGCAAAGCCGCCCACGGCAATCAGTCCGAGCACCAGGTCGCTGCTCACTGCCAGCAACAGTGCCGCAAAGCCGGCCACGCCCACCGCCAGCACCGCCAGCGACACCGGCCTGAGCCCGCCCATGTCGCGCCGGATCACGCGCAGCGGCGGCACCTGGGCCAGTTGCAGCACCGGCGGCAACCCAAAGGCCAGCAGCAGCGTCAGGCCCATGCCCAGGCCAAACGCCACGGGCCACGGGCTTGGCGCGGGCAGGCCCGACTCCACCAGCCCCGCCAGCAGCAGCACGAACACGTTGTGCACCAGATAGCCGATCACCACGCCCAGGGCACTGGCAAACAGGCCGATCAGCGCAAACTCGGTGGTGTAGGCGCCCGCAATGGTGCGCTGGCTCTGGCCCAGCACACGCAGCAGGGCCGAGGCATCGAGATGGTCGGCTGCAAAGCCCCGCGCCGCCAGCGCCACGGCCACGGCCGACAGCAGCGCGGCCAGCAGGGCCACCAGGTTGAGGAATTTCTCGGCGCGGTCCAGCGTCTGGCGCATTTCGGGGCGGCCGCTTTCGAGCGACTCCACGCGCATGCCGTGCAGCTCGGGTTTTTTGACCTCGGCGGCAGCCCAGTCACTGAAAGCCTTGACGGCGGCGGGCGATCCGGCCACGGCAAAGCGGTAGGTGATGCGGCTGGCCGGCTGCACCAGGCCGGTGGCCGGCACATCGGCCTGGTTGAGCAGGACGCGCGGCGCAAAGCTCATGAAGTCGGCGCCCCGGTCGGGCTCCACCACGATGATGCGTGCAATGCGCAACTGTGCATCACCCAGCAGCAGCATGTCGCCCATCGACAGCCCCAGCGCTTCCAGCAAGGAGGCATCCACCCATACCTCGCCCGGCGCAGGAATATCGCGCGTGACCTGCCCCAAGGCATCGGGCGAATCGGCCACCTGCAGGCTGCCGCGCAGGGGATAGCCCGGCTCCACGCTCTTGAGGGCCACGAGCCTGGTGGCACCGCCCTGGCGCTCGCTGGCCCGGCCCATGGTGGGAAAGCCCATGGTCGTCACGGCCTGCAGGCCCAGCGCGCGGGCGCGCTCGGCAAAGGCGGGGGGCGGGGGGTTGTCGCTGGCCACCACGGCATCGCCACCCAGCAACTGCAGGGCGTCGCGCTGGATGCCCCCCTGCAGCCGGTCGGCAAAAAAACCCACCGACGTCAGCGCCGCCACCGCCAGGGTGACGGCCACGATGAGCAGGCGCAACTCGCCTGCACGCAGATCACGTGCCAGGGTGCGCAGCCCCATGCGAAAAAAGGACAGATTCATGGATACGAACCTTAGCGCAATTGCGCCCAGAAACGGCTTTGGGGATTTTCCGCAGTCATCGTGCATTGGCAAGTCGGCCTGCCGTCGGACAAGTTCGGCAGGCATTGCGGCCTGGCCTCTTTTAACCCTAAAAGCCGCAGTTGAGCTAACCGGAAAACTGAAAAAACCCAATATCCATGCGGGCTTCCCAAGACTTCAAGTGACTGCGGAGCAGTTCTAACTGGGTGAGTCTGAAAAGCATAAAACTCAATGTGTGACAGGCAGTTGCTTCAATTTTGGGGATTCAACTGCGGTTTTTAGGTTAACTGATGGGTGCCGGTGCGACTGGATATGCCGCCGCCAGTTCAGGCTGCAGCAGCAGGCGGTCGGCGCCGCTGTAACAGACGAAGCGCCGGTTGGTTGCGCGGCCAATGGCGCACAGGCCGAGTTGCTGCGCCACCGCATGGCCCATCTGCGTCATGCCGCTGCGCGACACCACGATGGGAACGCCCATCTGCGCCGACTTGATGACCATCTCGCTGGTCAGCCGGCCCGTGGTGTAGAAGACCTTGTCGCCGCCAGTCATGTCGCCTTCCTGCATCCACATCCAGCCGGCGATGGTGTCGATGGCGTTGTGCCGGCCCACGTCCTCCACGAACGTGAGCAGCTCTTCGCCGCGAAACAGCGCACAGCCATGCACCGAGCCGGCGGACTTGTAAGTGCTTTCCTTGAGGCGGATGGCATTGACGATGCCGTACAGCTGCGCCTGCGTGAGCTGCGCTGCGGGCAGCTCGATGCGATCGACCTCGTCCATGAGCCCGCCAAACACACTGCCCTGCCCGCAGCCGGTGGTCACCACCTTGCTGGCGGTGCGTTCTTCGATGCGTGCGATGCCGCTGCGCGTCTTGACGGCCGCAGCGTTGACCTCCCAGTCGACCGTGATGGATTCGATGTCATGCACCGATTCCACCAGCCGCTGGTTGCGCAGATAGCCCAGCACCAGCAGCTCGGGCTGCGCGCCCAGCGTCATGAGGGTGACGAGCTCGCGCTTGTCCACATACACGGTCAGCGGGCGTTCGGCAGGAATCTGCACCTGCTCGCGCTCGCCCAGCTCATTGACAACCTCCACGCCGTGGGTGAGGGGCGCATGGGCTTGCGTAAGACGCGGCAGGGTTGGCACAACAGCAGCAGGGCGCGAAAAACGTTTCATGGGGCCAATATACGCACTCCCCGCTTTTCGGGAGGCGCGGGGGGATTTCGCGATGGGTCGATACGCGGGTAGCGAGCGCCCCGACACTGCCAGCCATGATCGGGGGCTGGCCACTAAAAAGCCGCGGCCACTGAGTGGGCGCGGCTTTCAGCCGGGCGATGGCCGTTTTCAGGACTTGGGCGCCGACGCCGCTGCAGCGGGCACCAGCGTGCTGGGCGGGCTGCTGGCCGTGCCTGGTGGCGAATGCGCGCCCGCTGCCTCAGCAGGCTTGGCAGCCGGCGGCGTGTAGGCGAAGGGGCCTGGGTCGGTGCAGCCCGAACCCACGGCAGTGGCTGGCTTTGCCGACGGCGTTGTGTTGCGGTAATGGGCTGCCACGCGGTCTTGCGACAGGCACAGCTTGTAGTTGTCCACCTTGCCAGCCCACGCGGCCCTGGCGGCGGTTTCTGCAGCCTTGGCAGCCGCTTCGGGCGAAGGTGCAGGCAGCCTGGCCGCTGCCAGCGTACAAACGCTGGCAGCGCACAGCGCCAGCGATGAGGAACGGAAAAAATGCGCCATGGTGCGAAACCTCATCCCTGCGCTGGCAGGCCTGCAGATGGTGTTGTGGCTGCAGCGGCCGCCGGTTGGCTGGCGCTGCGTTGCCGTGGAATCTTGCCCGCCTGGACATCGTCATGCCAGAGCGCATGGTGCTCTTTGGCCCAGCCCTCGCTGACATAGCCCGTTTTCATGGCCTTGTAGGCGCCACGCGTGCCCACCGTGCCGAGGTAGATGTGGCCGCAAATCAGCGCCATCATCCAGATGGCCAGGGTGGCGTGGATCATGTTGGCAATCTGCATGTCGCCACGCATGTCACCAAAGCCGGGGATCAGCTTGTCCAGCACCAGGCCCGTGGCCACCACAAAGATGCCAGGGATGGTGATGCCCCACCAGAACAAGCCCTTTTCACCCGCGTTGAAACGGTGCGAAGGCAACTGGTGGTCGCCACGGCCCAGCATGCCACCGCCCTTGCCGAGCCAGACAAAATCGGCGCGGTTGGCAATGTTGTCCTTCACGAAAGTGACAATGATCACCAGCAGCGAGACGGCAAACAGGGGGCCCATGAAGTTGTGCACGTTCTTGAGCGCATAGGCCAGCCAGCCAAACAGCGTGCTGCCGATGACCGGCAGCAGGAAGAACTTGCCGAATGCCATCACGATGCCCGAAATCGCCAGCGCGATGAATGCACCGGCATTGGCCCAATGCGCCGCCCGTTCAAAAGGGGTGAACCGCTCGATCCTGCGGCCTGAATCGGGGTGCTCGTGCCCCATTGGCCCTTTGGTGAAATAGAAAATCGCCAAGGCCAGCAGCACCAGGCCCAGCAAGGCAGCGCCATAGGGAATGATCCACCGGTTGCGCACCTGGCGCCAGCCCTCACCCGCGTTGGTCACGCGGGCCCCGGGGTACTGCACCATCGGCTGGATCAGGTTACCGGCTTCGGGGGCCTGGGTCTTGGGCAGGCTGCTGTAGCCGGTCACGCCCTGGCCCACCTGGCGCCACATGGGGGCGTTGTTGCCCGGCTGCACCTTGGCGCGCTCGCCATTGGTCTGATCGGCGTATTGGGGGTCGGCGCTGGCGTCGGGCTTGATCTGAAAGATGTTCTGGCTCTGAACCCCTGCCATGGCCGGTGCTGCAGCCGGCGTGGCAGCCGCCTCGGGTGCGGCAGAGGTCTGGGCACCCACAGGAACCAAAGCCGATGCCATCCCCATCAACAAGGCGCACACAATGTGTTTCATGACGGGCCTCGCTTTAACGGGTGCGGGTGTATTCATTTTGGCCGTATTGCTGGCGTGCCTTCAACTGCTGCTCCCAGCTGGTCTTGTCGCCCGCTTTCCAGCCCGGCTGGGTGAAATTGCTGCCCGTGCCCGCGTAAGGTGGAGCGTCTTGCTTCACACCGCCACCGGTCTGCGGCTTTTCGGAGCAGGCGGCCAGGCCGGCAAGGGCCAGCACCGCTGTCAGGGCGATGGAAATGCGCTGCATGGACTTATGCAAATCAGAATGCCACAACGGTACCTGCCTTTGTGGCAGGCGGCTTGCCTGGGCCTGTTTTGCGTAAGTCATGATGATTTGGCTCCTGCAGGTGGCTGGGCACCCCGTTGCGTGCCATAGGCCGTGCCCCAGCCCCACACTTCGGCACCCTTGCCGCGCTGCACGACGCGGTTGCGGAAAATGTCGGCCACCACATCGCCGTCACCCGCCAGCAGGGCCTTGGTCGAGCACATTTCGGCGCAGGCGGGCAGCTTGCCTTCGGCCAGACGGTTGCGGCCATATTTCTCGAACTCGGCCTGGCTGCCATTGGCCTCGGGGCCGCCGGCGCAGAAGGTGCATTTGTCCATCTTGCCGCGCACGCCGAACGTGCCTTGCGATGGGAACTGGGGGGCACCAAACGGGCAGGCATAGCTGCAGTAACCGCAGCCGATGCAGACATCCTTGTCGTGCAGCACCACGCCTTCGTCCGTGCGGTAAAAGCAGTTCACGGGGCAGACAGCCATGCAGGGCGCATCGCTGCAATGCATGCAGGCCACCGAGATGGATTTCTCGCCGGGCACACCGTCGTTGAGGGTGACCACACGGCGGCGGTTCACACCCCACGGCACCTCATGCTCGTTCTTGCAGGCGGTGACGCAGCCGTTGCATTCGATACAGCGCTCTGCATCACAGATAAATTTCATTCGTGCCATTGTTCTGTCTCCTGGTCAGTGCTGCGCGCTCACGCCCGTTCCACGTTGCAGATCGTGGTCTTGGTTTCCTGCATCATGGTCACGCTGTCGTAGCCGTAGGTGGTGGCGGTGTTCACAGCCTCGCCCCGCACAATGGGTGCCGCCCCCTTCGGGTAATGCGCCAGCAGGTCGGCGCCTTGCCAGCGGCCTGAGAAGTGGAATGGCATCCAGACCGTGTCTGGTGCAACCCGTTCGGTAACCAGCGCCTGCACATTCAGGCGCGCGCCCGTGGGGCTGCTCAGCCACACACGCTCGCCGTTGCGGATGCCCCGGTCGGCAGCCGTCCTGGGGTTGATCTCCACAAACGCCTCTTGCTGCAGCTCGGCCAGCCAGGGGTTGGAGCGGGTTTCCTCGCCGCCGCCTTCGTATTCGACCAGGCGGCCGGAAGTCAGGATGAGCGGGAATTTCTCATACACCTTGTCGGCCATGTTCTTGTCCTGCACGCTCTTGTAGAGCGTGGGCAGGCGCCAGAAAGCCTTCTTGTCGTCATGCGTGGGGTACTTGGCCACCAGGTCGGGACGCGTGCCATAGAGGGGCTCGCGGTGCTGTGGAATGGCATCGGGGAAGTTCCACACCACGGCGCGGGCCTTGGCGTTGCCAAAGGGATGGCAACCATGCTTCATGGCCACGCGGATGATGGCGCCCGTGGGGTCGGTCTTCCAGTTCTTGCCTTCGGCCCTGGCTTTCTCGGCATCGGAAAGGTCGTCCCACCAGCCCAGCTTCTTGAGCAGCACATGGTCGAACTCGGGGTAGCCGGTGGTGATTTCAGCACCCAGCGAATGCGAGCCATCTTCGGCCAACAGGTTCTGGCCATCCTTTTCGACGCCGAAGTTGGCGCGGAAGTTGCCGCCGCCATCCATCACATGCTTGGAGGTGTCGTACAGATTGGGAGAACCCGGGTGCTTGAGCTCGGGCGTGCCATAGCAGGGCCAGGGCAGCCCGAAGTAATCACCGGTGAAGTCGTACCCGGTTTCCTTGTCCTTGCCGCCCTTGGCCTTGAGGGTTTTCACATCGAACAAATGCATGTTCTTCATGTGGGCCTTCAGGCGCTCGGGGCTCTGGCCGGTGTAGCCAATGGTCCAGACACTGCGGTTGATTTCACGCAGGATGTCTTCCACCATGGGCTCGTCCATGCCCTTGACCTTGTGCATCCTGTAGTTCTTCGACAGCTCCTTGGCAAAGCCGAGCTTTTCAGCGAACTGGTGCATGATCATGTGGTCCGAGCGGCTCTCCCAGAGCGGCTCGATCACCTTTTCGCGCCACTGCAACGAGCGGTTGGATGCCGTGCACGATCCGCTGGTCTCGAACTGCGTGGCTGCGGGCAGCAGGTAAACGGCGCGGTCCGGATTCAGGTCTTCGGGCTTGCCAGGCATGGCCGCCATGGCGGCGGTGGCCGACGGATAGGGGTCCACCACCACCAGCAGATCGAGCTTGTCCATGGCCCGCTTCATCTCGAGGCCACGGGTCTGCGAGTTGGGGGCATGGCCCCAATAGAACACGCCGCGCAGGTTGGAGTCCTGGTCGATCAGCTCATTCTTTTCCAGCACACCATCAATCCAGCGCGACACCGTGATGCCGTTCTTGGTCATCATTGCAGGCGATGCGTACTGCTTTTTGATCCACTCGAAGTCCACGCCCCACACGGCCGCGAAATGCTTCCACGAGCCTTCGGCCAGGCCGTAGTAGCCGGGCAGCGAATCGGGGTTGGGGCCGACATCGGTGGCGCCCTGCACGTTGTCATGGCCGCGGAAAATGTTGGTGCCACCGCCCGACTTGCCGACATTGCCCAGCGCCAGCTGCAGAATGCACGAGGCACGCACCATGGCGTTGCCGATGGTGTGCTGGGTCTGCCCCATGCACCAGACAATGGTGCCTGGGTTGTTCTCATGCAGCATGGTGGCGACCTTGAGCATCTGCTCTTCCTTGACGCCGCAGGCCTCTTCCACCTTGTCGGGCGACCACTTGGCCAGCACGTCCTCGCGCACCTTGTCCATGCCATAGACACGGTCGTTGATGTACTGCTTGTCTTCCCAGCCGTTCTTGAAGATGTGGTACAGCAGGCCGAAGAGGAAAGGAATGTCGGCACCCGAGCGGATGCGCACATATTCGTCGGCCTTGGCGGCCGTGCGCGTGAAACGCGGGTCCACCACGATCATCTTGCAGCCGGTTTCCTTGGCGTGCAGCATGTGCAGCATGCTCACCGGGTGGGCCTCGGCGGCGTTGGAGCCGATGTACAGGGCGACCTTGCTGTTTTGCATGTCGTTGTACGAATTGGTCATGGCGCCGTAGCCCCATGTATTGGCCACACCCGCCACGGTGGTGGAATGACAGATGCGCGCCTGGTGGTCGCAGTTGTTGGTGCCCCAGAAGCTCACAAACTTGCGCAGCAGGTAGGCCTGCTCGTTGTTGTGCTTGGACGAGCCAATGAAGTACACGCTGTCGGGGCCGCTGGCCTTGCGCAGCTCCTGCATCTTGTTGGTGATTTCGGTCAATGCCGTATCCCAGCTGATGCGCTCGTACTTGCCGTTGACCAGCTTCATCGGGTAACGCAGGCGGTATTCGCCGTGGCCGTGCTCACGCAACGCCGCACCCTTGGCGCAATGGGCGCCGAGGTTGATGGGCGAGTCGAACACGGGCTCCTGGCGCACCCACACGCCGTTTTCCACCACGGCATCCACCGCGCAGCCCACCGAGCAATGGGTGCACACGGTGCGGCGCACTTCGATCTTGCTGTCGCCAATGGCCACCTTGGCGCCCTCGGCGGCGCTGGATTTCTTGACCAGCGTGAGCTGCGATGCGGCAATACCCACGCCGACGCCCAGACCCGAACGGCGCAGGAACGAGCGCCGGTCCATGGTGGGCAGGGCCTGCGACAGGCCGCGGCGCAAACTGTGCACAAAAGGAGATGCGGACGACGATGCGCTCTGCACCGCGTGGGAAGATTTCTTGGTCAACAACATGGCACGCCCTGCGGTCAGAGTTGGGTGGTCTTGTAGTACTGCTTGACGTGGGCGGACAGGTGGTAGCCACCGCCTTTTTCTGGCGCCACGCGAGCGGGCTCAGACACCACAGCATCGGAAGTAGCGACATGGGGAAGCGCCACCACGGCTGCGGCGGCAGCCCCTGCGGTGGCGGCGCCGGAAAAGAATTTGCGGCGCGAGGAATTGGGCTGGCGGTTCTGCATGCGTGTCTCCACAATGGCTGGCAGCTATGAAATGGTTTTCATACAGTCTATGCGAGTGCGATGATCTCCGCAATTAGCTGAAATGCCTTCCCCCTTGCTTGCCGGCAAGAGCTTCGCGCACAACGCGGACGATGTCCTCAGTCGAGCATGTCGAAGCCCTGCACTTCGACCGCCACGAAAGCCCGCGTGAAA
>WOZN01000016.1:10458-13303 GCA_011620245.1 Acidovorax sp. | reverse complement strand
TCAGTCGAGCATGTCGAAGCCCTGCACTTCGACCGCCACGAAAGCCCGCGTGAAATGGGCCAGCGCGGCATAAAAGTGGGCCGCCGGCTGCTCCTGCAGGGCATCGCACAACTGCAAAATCCAGGGCTGCAGGTGTGACGCAAAAAAGTTGCGCTGCGCCGTCAGGTTGCAGACAGCCATGTCGTCGCCCGCGATCAGATAGCGCATCACCTCGCACAGGTAGGCCATATGGTCTTCGGTCTCCGGCATCGCCTCACCGCGGGCCAGGCCCAGCGCCGCGAGGTCGCTGCGCAGGCGCACCAGCGGCTTTTCGTTCAGGAATCCGCTCAGGTAATGCGAGCCATACAAAAACACTTCGGGCTTGCCCACGCCGCCGAACAGGCGGTCGAACTCTGCCGCAATGGCCGCATCGTCCAGGGCCCGCGCGGCCCCCACCAGTTGCTGCCAGGGCTCCTGCAAAAAACCGCCTTCCATGGGGGCTTCGGTGACCGCCACGCGCAAGGCTGACAGGGTTTGCGCCGTGGGGCGCGCGTAATACAGCTGCGCCAGCAGCCCATACAACTCGGCGCGCGCGGTTTCTTCGTCCAGCGCCGGACTGCCGGCCGCGTTCAGGGAAAGGGAATCGCTCACAGGTCGGTCACTTTCGTTTCGCTTTGGGAGGAATACAGGTCGATCACGCGGCAGTCGCTGCACATCTTCAGGCGCTCCAGCGCCTCGCCCTGGAACATGGGGTGGCCCGACAGCTTGCCCAGCATGGCCTCGATGGCCTTCACGGTGCCAAAGGGCTTGCTGCAGCGCACACAGGCCCAGGGCTGGGCTTCGTTGAGCACGCGCAGCTGCGCGCGCTCGGGCGTGAGCAGCAGGCGCGGCTGCAGCGCAATGGCGTCTTCGGGGCAGGTGGTGGCGCACAGGCCGCACTGCACGCAGTTCTTTTCGATAAAGCGCAGCTGCGGCAGCTGCGGGTTGTCCTGCAGCGCACTGGCCGGGCAGGCGCTCACGCAGCTCAGGCACAGGGTGCAGCGGTCCTTGTTGACTTCGATGGTGCCCAGTGGCGAGCCCAAGGCGGGCAAGGCAATGGCCTCGGGCCGCTCGGCCACGGGCATGGGTGCCTGCGCGACCAGGTGGTCCAGCGCCATCTCCAGCGTGCTGCGTTTTTCCTGCGCCACGGCAAAACGGGCGGCCACGGCCGGTATCTTCTGGCGCGTCTGGCTCAGGGCCTGCAATGCGGCATCGAGCCCGGTGGGGTGCGTGGCCCGCAGCAGCTGCATATGCGTTCCCGTGTAACCCAGGCCGCGCAAGATGCCCTGCGCCACATCCATCTGCGCCTGCAGGCCATCGAGGTACTGCGGGGCTTCTTCGTGCGTCGTCAGCACCACCACCTGCGAGGCCCCGCAAGCGATGGCGCTGAGCCACAGGTCCATTCCGGTGCTGGCCGTGTGCCACAGCGCCACCGGGATCACGTTGGCGGGCACGCCGTGCGCCAGCTTCAGCTGCGCGGCACGGCCCAGCTCTTCCACCAGCGACTGGCCGCGCTCCTGGCTGTGCAGCAGCAACACGGCATCCTTGCCGCCTGCGGCGGTGTAGGTGGACAACAAGGTCTTGAGCCTGGTGCCCTGCTCCGTGGCGCCGGGGTAGGCGTAGGTCAATGCGCCCGAGGGGCACACCGTGGTGCAGGCGCCGCAGCCCACGCACAGGCTGGGGTTCACCACAATTCGCTGGCGGCTCCTGTCGCTGGCGATGGCTTCGGCCGAGCAGATATCCACGCAGGCATTGCAGCCCACGGTTTCGTTGCGGCTGTGGGCGCAGAGCTTTTGCTTGTAGACAAAAAACCTGGGTTTCTCGAACTCGCCCACCAGTTCGCGCAGGCGCAGCAGCGTGGCCAGGTCGCGCCCGTCCCAGCGCAGATACCCCTGCGGCAGCGCGTGCTGCAAGAACGTGGGCGTGGCAGTGGCCGAACGCAGGTCCAGCACCAGGTCAAAGCGCTCGGTCTGCGCGGCAGCGTCGCGCGTGAAGTCGATGGCGCCGGCCACCTGGCACACCTTGACGCAGGCGCGGTGCGACTGGCACGCGTTCAGGTCGATCTGGTAGTCGAGCCCGATGGCGTTCTCAGGGCAGGCCGCCACGCAGGCATTGCAGCGCGTGCACAGGTCCAGGTCGATGGGGTTATCGGCCTTCCACTGCAGCTCAAACGCGCCCAGCCAGCCGGTGAGGGCCGTGATGCGCCCGCCCAGCACGGGGCAACGCCGCGCTTGTGCACCACCCGCATTGCCCGGGCCTTGCGTGAACAGCGTCACATCCAGCACATCCGACACCAGGGCGGCGGCCTGCTCGGCCTGGTCCAGCGGGCCGATGATGAGCAAGCGGCCCGCGCTCTTGTAGGTCACCGTGGGCACGGGTGGTGGATCGGGCAGCCGGGCTGCCGCCAGCAGCGCCGCGATCTTGGGGCTGGCCTTGGCCGCATCGCGGCTCCAGCCAGCGGTTTCGCGGATGTTCACAAACCGGATGGGCGACACCGCGCCTTCGGTCTGCAGGCCCAGGTCGCCAAACAGGCGCTGCTCTTGCGTGCAGGCCACCACCACGTCATCACCGGTCTGGATGGCTTTTTGAAAAGCGCCCGCATCGCGCCGGCACAGGGTGGAGTGGAGGGTCAGGTCTTCATGCAGTGCCCCGCCCAGCGCCTTCGCGTTGAGGGGCATCGTCTGGTTGCAGTCGCAGATGAGCGTTGTGGTCATTGTGGGTATGGCTGGCTGGCATGGCCACCGCGTCCTGGGCAGAGCGTGGGGCCACCTCAGGCTCGCAAGAGGGAACGCTAGGAAAAGCGTTGCATACCCCGGACTGTGCCATG